>JBFFHG010001085.1:0-1073 GCA_041557055.1 Desulfosarcinaceae bacterium | reverse complement strand
CTACCAGACTGCTCCACCCCGCATCAAGATTGAAACACGTCTTATAAACCTTTCGGGGATTGCCGTCAAGGGGTTTTTTTAGAGAGGTGATTTCGAAGCATTGCCCCGGGCCAAAAGGTCCAATCTGCTTTTCAGCGCTTTGATCTCTTCAGCGGTAAAGTCGCCCTGGATGGGTTTGACGCTGATCTGCTTGCGCCGGGCGGTTTGGCCGCCGGTGATGGTGACGGCCGATTTGGGCAGATCCAGGGCCTTGGCCAGGGTTTGGATGCACTGCTTGTTGGCGGCGCCGCCCACGGGCGGGGCGGTTAATTTGATTTTAAGGGCATTGTCGTGGCAGCCCGCCATGGCGATTTGGGATGCGCGGGGTTGGACGTAAACGTTGAAGGTCAGGCCGCCGTCTCTTTTCTTAATGGTCAGCATGATGCCTTGCCGGTCTGGGCCTGAATCAATTCCCTCATGAATTTTGGGGGCCGCATAACCCGACCTTCGGGGGACATATAGGCATGGCGGGTGTAGCCGGTGGCGTGCAAGGTTTTTTCATCCTGGCTGAGGATACGGTATGTGATTCTAAGGCCGCCTTTGCATTCGGGGTCCAGTGCGGCTTCGATTGTCAAGATGTCATCATACTTGGCCGGAGCGAGGTATCTGCATTGGGCCTCGGCCACGGGCAGGAGCAGGCCCCGGGGCTCGATTTCACTGTATGGCATTCCCCAGGCCCGCAACAGTTCGGTCCGGCCGATTTCAAACCAGCGCAGATAGTTGGCGTAATAGGCGATGCCCATATTATCGGTGTCGCCGTATATGACGCGATAGGGGGTTTTGTGGGAAACCATTTTAAAATCAGCCTTTTAAGATCTGCGCCAGTTCCTGCCGGATCTGGTCGTAGGTTTCCGTCACCGGAAATTGGGGGAATTCCGCCTTAATGTTTTCAGGGGGCCGGAACAAAATACCGTGCCGGGCGGTTTGCAGCATGGAGATGTCGTTGTAGGAATCTCCCATGGCGATCACTTGGTAGTTCAGGCTTTGCATGGCTTTGACCACATGGCGCTTGCCGTCCTTTTGGCGCAGGTGAT
>JBFFHG010001084.1:0-1114 GCA_041557055.1 Desulfosarcinaceae bacterium | reverse complement strand
GGCGAACGAAATCGACGGGGTAAAAACACTTAAAAACAGACGGCGTTTATAAAACACCAAGGCTGCAACCCATATGGATTGCAGCCTTTTTTTCCGGGGCGTTCTCAGGGTTCGCAGCAAACCGAATTATTGTTAACAACAAACGCACAACCGTTGCCTTTTATAATTATTTTGGATTTTTTTGTTGCATTTTATAAATTCCATTGTTATTCATTAACAACTTCGCAACTAATTATCATTTTATTGGTACACAAATGTACAAGAACTTTAACATATTCTTTGAACGCACCGCCAAAGCTTTAAACATCACCAGCCTCAGCGAACTGGCGGATATTTTAAAAGTCAACCGCTCGTCCATCTCCCAGGCACGCAAAAAGGATTCAGTACCTGCCAATTGGTTGCTCCAACTCTTCCGGCAATACGGTTTGAATCCTGACTGGCTGGAGGGAGGCGGCGGCCCCGAACTTTTAAGATCCAATGACGATCCAAAGAGTGATTTTTACCCCATACCGAAAGTGCAGGCCCGTTTATGTGCAGGCGCGGGATCCTTTGAGGTCGATTCCAGGATTGAAGGCTACTATTCATTTCAGAAAAAGTGGCTTCAAAATAAGGGCGCAGCCGACCGCATGGTCCTGATGGACGTATTCGGCAACAGCATGACACCGGAAATCAAGGATGGCGATACAGTCCTTATCGACCAATCCCGGAAAGACATATTCGCCGGCACCATCTACGCCGTGGGCATCGAAGACACGATCATGGTCAAACGCATCGAAAAACACCCGCGCAAGCTTGTGCTTCTGAGCGACAACAAGGAATATGCCCCCATTTTTCTTGCGGATGATGAAATTGACAGCGTTAGAATTATTGGGAGAGTGATCTGGATCTGCAGGGAGTTGAGGTAGCGCCATGCAAATGTGGGAAGAAATGCACCTTCACCGCCATTCATTTATACCCAAGGTGATTCAAAACATCCCTGCAAAATTTTTCATCAAGATCTGCCTGGACTGCGTCACAATGATCGGCGGCCTTCTGGGCGCCATATTGACCACTCTAATTGTGGGCCTATAAAAAGTGCCCATCCGGAAATGGCCAATTTGCCCGATATCCGTGT
>JBFFHG010001083.1:0-1129 GCA_041557055.1 Desulfosarcinaceae bacterium | reverse complement strand
CTTGCCGGTGAAACTCGCCCATAAACACATCATCAATTTTTTTGCCGAATATATATACATGTTTGCCGTTGTCCCAGTTATAACGATCAGCCACTTTGTATTCATAATCCAACCGGTATTTGCGCTTGCCGCTACTGTCCGCCTCGACCTTGGCAATGCCCGTGATCCAGTATGAATAGCCACCCACTGCGTAGAACCAGTTCCAATTCTGGATTTTACGATTATAGCCTCCGTCAGCAGTGTCGCTGGTAATGTGATGTGTACCGACTGGCAGTATTTCAACAAACTGTTTAACCTTATTTACCTCATCAGCATACAACTGTTTCGCGTCTGGAACATCATTGATCATATCCTCCAAATCGATAGTATAGTCCTTTCCGGTATTTTTGAAAAAATGATTCATATGCTTGGCGGCATCGTCGCCGATGATCAAAAAGGCATGCGGCAGGTGCCCTCTTATTTCAGATCTTAAAATCGACATGTTTTGTGTCTTGGGTTTTGAATTCCACCTTCCCGCACCCGGGTCGTGCCTGATGACCGGATCGCCTGTGCCGATTTTGTAATGTGTCGCCATCGTTCCTCTCCTTTTTTGATTTCTTTTAAATCAACGGTTTCAGATTTTACAGTTGCGTTCAAGGTTCCAGCCGCCGGCGATATTGCCGGCAGCCCAACCGCCCTGGCGGTTTTGTAGGGTATAGCACCACTCAATTTTACCGTAAGAAATTTTCACCAGTTCCATGGGAAAGCTGACCCGGGGGTCGCCTGTGCAAGCTGTCAACGAACTGATCAAGCAGTCGGTCAAGCGATACGCCATATACTTGAGCTTGTCCTTTCCCGCTCTGCAAAGTTCAATGATGACACTGTCGATATGCGTTCCGGCGGCGCACGCCACCATAAGCAGGGGCGATGCCTTATCGACCAGTTTGGTAAAACCAAAAGGCAGAAAGTCGGCCCGTTCGGCACTGGCCCCGCCGGCGCTGCTGGCGGCGCCGGATACGATTTGCCTGTAAATTTAACCCTATCGTTGCATAAAAAGACGGCGAAAAGATATCAACCCCTTGCGGGTATTGAACAAGCGCCGAATTGGGGCACCCTCCGAGGAATTTACCCGGGGTGCACGTAAGGATCG
>JBFFHG010001082.1:0-1227 GCA_041557055.1 Desulfosarcinaceae bacterium | reverse complement strand
GATGCCTTGAGCCGGCATGTACCGTCGCCGACGGTCAGTCGAATGGTGCGATTGCCGTTCCCGCCGGTGTCGGCATAATCGACCACCACATTGTTACGGTGGAAAATTCTGCGGGCCGCCATTTCATTGCGTTTACCGATGTTGAAAAAACCCTTCTGGTCTAAAACCTGGGAACCGCCCACCATCATAACCCGCATCCTGTTTTTTTGAGCGCCCAGTTCGTATGCGGATTTAAACAACCGCGGAATTCCCGTGTCGGCAAACATAAACGGATTAAGGGTTGCCTTTGCACTATCCAGCGAGCTTTCGGGCAGCATATAGTGCAGTAACCCGCCGACTTTGGCCAAAGGATCAAACACGGCGATTCCGATGCATGAGCCCAGTGAATACGTCACCAGCACGCCGTTGGGGTCCTTGCTCACCTTCATGTCTGAAACGCCGACAATGATGTTCATTTTGGCTTCCGTCCGTCCGTCCGGTTTCTTTTAGGTTACATTGTTGGCCAGTTGCCAGATGCCGGCCATGTCGAGAATCAACCCCACTTTCCCGTCACCCATGATAGCGCCGCCGGCGATGCCTTTCACATTTTTCATGTACTCGCCCATGCTTTTGATCACCACCTCTTCTTTGCCGAGCAGTTCGTCCAGGAGCAGGCACATATACTTGCCGTCGTATTCCACGGTGACCACCAAGCCCTCCCAGGGTTCCTTGCCGTCCGACCGGCAACCGAATATTCGATCCAGGCGGACCAGCGGAATGAGTTTCTCGCGGGTCAGAAGTAATTCCCCCTTACCTTCAACCGTTGCGTACTGCGCCTGGGCAGGGCGGAAGGATTCAATAATCGAGAGGGCCGGAATGACATACCGCTCTTTGCCGACACGCACCAGCATGCCCTCGATGACGGCCAGCGTAAGGGGCAGGCTGATGACAAAGGTTGAGCCTTGTCCCGGCCGGGTCTGGATGTCCACCCGGCCGCGCAGTTTTTCGATTGCCTTTTTTACGACATCCATGCCCACGCCCCGGCCCGATATTTCCGAAACTTCTTTGGCTGTCGAGAAACCGGGCTGGAAGATCAGGTTGTAGATCTCTTCCTCCGACAATTTGCTCTCGTCGGTGATCAGGCCATTGGCCTTGGCCTTTTCAATGATGCGCTCTTTGTTCAAACCACGGCCGTCATCACTGATCTCAACGACAATTTTGCCGCCACGGTGAAAAGCTTTGAGGCTG
>JBFFHG010001081.1:0-1232 GCA_041557055.1 Desulfosarcinaceae bacterium | reverse complement strand
CGACATCAAGTCCGATGATCATACCGTTGTCCCGAGGTTTTGCTATAGGTGATCGAAAATGCCCAAACCTAGCGTAATCCGCGCAAAAGAGGTTGTCAATCGGTCGCTTCAGCCGTAAAACAGGGGCACTTCATCGTGCTTGGTTCAGGGGCGGCTGTCGTTTGGTGCCGGCTTCACATCTCAGATATCAATCAACAAACAGCTACAGGTAAATTTCCGGATGCTCCGTTTTCCACCGGCGATGCACCCAGAGCCAGTGGTCCGGATGCTTGCGGATCATCTTTTCAATGATATCGTTCTGGCGTTGGGTGATGACCGCAATACTGTCTTTCGGGCCATATTCGAGTTCCGGCAGAAAGGTCAGTGTATGGACCGGGCTATTGGCCTGCCGCACCACGAACATGGGAACAATGGGGAGATCAAATTTTTTCGCCAGGGATGCCACAATGGGAATGGCGGTGGTGCCGTGTCCGAAAAAACGGCTTGGGATGCCCTCCCTGGCGTTGGCTTTCTGGTCGGCGAAAATAATAAGATCCTGTCTCCGCCTTAAATTCTTGATGGCCGCCTTCAGACCGCTCTCTTTGTAGAGGATGTTGACACCATGGTGCTGATTGTAGGCCACCCGGCGCTCTTCAAGATAGGGATTGTCAATGCGGCGGACGATAAAATTTAAAAAATTGATGTGGGCGGCATAGAACAGATGGCCGTACTCCCAGTTGCCGAAATGGGCGCTCAGGAGCAGAATCGCCGGGTTTTTGCGTTTGGCGGCCCGGAGATGTTCGAGCCCCCTGGTTTTGACACAAAAGGGCAGTTTGCCCTTGGGAATCCGGTCCAGATAAGCGGTTTGGGCCCATTCAAAGGCGAGCATGCCCCATTGTTGAAAATTTTGTCGGACAAGGCGCTCGATTTCGGAAGCGGTTTTTTCATCCCGGAATGCAAATTTTAAATTGGCCCTGGCAATGCTGCGGTGCCGGGCAAGCAGCCGGCAGGCCATGGCCCCCATCATTCGTCCGCCCGTCAGGCCCATGGATGTCGGCGTAGCGCGGGCAACTCGAAAAAACGCGGCCGATGCGGCTGTTATGATACGATTAAATCGCTCATGTGAAATATTCATTGATCAATCGCGATCTGAGTGTTCATTCCCTGCATTATCGGCAAAACCATTCTTATCGCAACAGCATTCAAGCTCACTTTTATTCCACACTCCCTTTTAAAGCTCAACCGATTTTCTT
>JBFFHG010001080.1:0-1265 GCA_041557055.1 Desulfosarcinaceae bacterium | reverse complement strand
GTCGTTGAAGAAGAAGAGGTGCCTGTCGAAGAGGTCACCATCGGTCCGATTTATAAACTCGATACGCTGATTGTGAATCTCGCCGACCAAGGGGGCAAGCGGTATTTAAGAGTAACCATGGAGTTGGAATTAAAACCGGCCCAAGAAATCGAAGTGACTGAAGTCATCAAGGAGTTGGAAAATCGAATGCCGCAGATACGTGACGCCATTCTCATGATTTTGCCGTCCAAACAGTATGCCGACATTGCAAATACCCAAGGTAAAATTGCGCTGCGCGACGAACTCATTGAAAAAATCAATGCGTTCCTGAAAAAAGGGCAGATCACCACCATCTACTTTACAGAATTTGTCGTTCAATAAGCGAAACCGCATATGGCCGAAAAAATATTATCACAGGAAGAGATCGATGCCCTGCTCACTGCAATGGACAGTGGTGAAGTTCCCCTTGAAGAAGAGGTTGAAGACAATTCCAAGGCGGAAGCGAGGTTGTATGACCTGACATCGCAGAGCCTGATGCTCAGGGATCAGTTTGATGCGTTGGATGAGGTGTACGATAAATTCATCAACCTGCTCAATGTCGCTATCGCAAGTTCCCTGCAGCAGGCTATTGAAGTTAAAATGGTTTCAAAAGAGATTGTTAAGTTCGGGGAGTTTTTGCAGGCGTTTGCCAATCCAACCGGCTTTAGTATCTATACCATGGAGCCGCTGATCGGATCAGCGATGCTGGCGGTTGAACCCAATCTGGGTTTTGCCTTGATCGATTGCATGTTCGGCGGAGAGGGCAAGCCACTGGAAAAAGTCCGCGAATTTACCCAGATTGAGCAAAGAATGCTTAATCGCTTTTATATCGAAGTGTTGCGAGAACTGGAACGTGCCTGGGCGGTTGCCTATGATATTAGATTTGTACAAAAAAAGACGGAAACGAAGCCCGAATTCGTCAATCTGGTCAGCCCCAACGATTTGGTGTTGACCTTTGTGTTTTCCGTAAATGGGGAGCAGTTTTCAGGCAATATTCATATTTGCACCCCGTTTTTGATGCTTGAACCCATCAAAGACAATCTCTCCTCACGATATCTTCGTGAAAAAGACAGGGCCCATGTTTTCAAAGATCAATTGGCGGCTTTGTTGAAAGATACAAAAGTCACGATTTTGGCCGAGCTGGGAAAAACAACCAGAAGCATCGGACAAATTCTGGAGATGGAAAAAGATGACATTGTCAAAATCGACACCGGCCCGCAAGACCCTGTAGTCATAAAGGTCGAAGG
>JBFFHG010001079.1:0-1267 GCA_041557055.1 Desulfosarcinaceae bacterium | reverse complement strand
ATTTGCTCCAATTTGACTATTTATCAGACCTATCGTAAATTTTAAGTCAAAATTAAGGAGGAATTCATGAAAGCATGCAAGCCTGTAATAAATACCGGTCTGCGCGGTGTCACCATCGCCAGTACGAAAATCAGCAATGTTATTGGCGACGAAGGTAAATTGATCTATCGGGGCTATTTGGTGCCGGATTTGGCAGGTAAATCCAGTTTTGAAGAGATCGTCCACTTGCTGATATTTGAAAAATTGCCCAATGCCCAGGCGTTGCAATGGCTGAAATCCAAACTGGCGGCTGAACGGGCCATTCCGGATGAACTCATTGCGGCCCTCAAGACCCGGCCGGTCAAATCGTTGCCCATGGATATTCTGCAGGCCGCAGCGGCCATGCTGGCCAACCATGATCCGGATGTCACCGACCCGAGCCGTGAGGCCACCCTGCGGATGGGCCTTCGGCTGATTGCCAAACTGGCCACCGTGCTGGCGGCCTGGGAACGCATCCGCAACGGCAAGGCGCCGGTGGCGCCCGATCCCGAGTTGGATCACGGGGCCAATTTTCTTTACATGCTGTTTGGTCAAAAACCCGATCCCGAGGTTGCCGGTTTTTTTGATACGGCCCTGGTTCTGCACGCCGAGCACTCCTTTAACGCCTCCACCTTCGCCGCTCGCGAGGTGGCCTCCACCCGCGCCCATATTTATGCGGCCATCGCGGCCGGTATCGGCTCCCTTTCCGGTGAACTGCACGGCGGCGCCAATGTCCGCGTGATGCAAATGCTGCTGAATATCGGCAGCCCTGAAAACGCGGAGGCCTATGTCAACAAGGTCCTGGATGAGGGCAAGAAGATCATGGGGCTCGGCCACGCGGTTTACAAAACCGATGACCCGCGGGCTCATATCTTGGCCCCCATGTCCAAGCGGATGGGGGAGCTCGCCGGCGATACCAAATGGTATGAAATATCCAGGATTCTCGAGATCAAAGGCAAAGAGGCTTTCAAGGCGCACAAGGGAACGGAGATTTATGTCAATGTCGATTTTTACAGCGCTTCACTCTATTATGCCATGGGCATCCCTGTGGACCTGTTCTCCCCGCTCTTCGCCATATCCCGGGTGGCAGGCTGGGTCGCCCATGTCCTGGAAGAACAATTTGCCGAAGCAGCGCCCAAGCCCATGCTCTATCGACCGGAATCCGAATATGTCGGTGATTATTGCGGTCCGGATGAATGCAGCTTCGTACCCATGGCCAAACGTGATTAAGGTTTCTATTGTGCGGGTT
>JBFFHG010001078.1:0-1280 GCA_041557055.1 Desulfosarcinaceae bacterium | reverse complement strand
GTGAATGGCAAAACGGTAACCGAATATATCCGCAAAGGGCTTGCCCCAAAAGTTAAAGAAATGATGACTCGCATAAAGAAAAGAAGTACGCAAACTGATTTTAAAACTGTCCAAAATCAATTGAGAACTGCTTGAACTGGAGAGTAAACCCCAATGTTGTATAAAAAAATCGAGACGGGAGATGGTTCGGTGATAAAAAAGTCGCGGCCGGAGCCACCCTTTCAAGCGGCCCCGGCGTGCGGCATTGCTTCTATCTTGGCTTTTTGGCGTAAAAACGCACCTTAGGATATGGATGCTGTACTACGGGCAATCGTTTTGCTTCCCCGGGATTCTTCATTGCACGGTAATTTTCTATTCTGTTATGGAGTTGCCCTTGATAGTCATTTGGTGACCCGGACCGGCATCAAAAACAACCTTGTATTCAACTTTGGGTTTATCAAAAGTGAACTCGCCGTCTTTGTCCATCTTGCCACGTATAAGGGTTTCGTTATCGGCCTGACGGACAAATATACGAACACCCGATGCGGAGGATCCGTCCGAAAATCCTCCTTCACAGGTCACGGTACCGTTACCGTTGTCATAGCAGGTACAAATCGCCGAATGCGCACATGACACGGCGGGCGGAAACAGGCAGACTGAAAGAAAAACTGCCTGGATTAAGAAAAAAAATTTTGCTGCCATTTTTGTATACCTTTATTTGGTGGTTGTGAAGGTGAATGAAAAAGCGAACCAGACATTTTTGATCTCATCAAGTGACTTTTCATATTTACCGATAATGATCTGACGGCCTGGAGGGCCGATTTTCACCATGACCGGGTCTGTATTCTTCCGGAAAACAAGTTCGGGATGTTCGATGGAGCTATCGGAAGCCAGCGAGGTCCTGGAGCCTTCAACAGGCATCAGTTTACCTTCAAAATAGAGTTGAATCGGGAGCATATCGCCTTCTTTTAAAGTAGTTGGATCCTTGAGAGGAACGATCTCGGCCCGCTGCCCAATCGGATCAGCCATAAACGGATTCCATTCTATGATCTCTTTGGAAAGCTTGTATGACGCGCCCTCCTCAATAATTTTGTTTTTTACTTCTTTTGGTGTTTCAAAATTCTGCCAGCCTTCCTCTTCTGTGTGGTACCAGTACTTGTTGTCAAAACAAACCGTGAGCATGGAATAATTATCCGTGACATAGGCAAAGGCTTGACCATTCCGCTCAATGGGAGTGAGCAAAACCTGCCAAAAATTATCAGTCACCCCTTTCATTGCAATGATTCTTGACAGGGGGTAAG
>JBFFHG010001077.1:0-1297 GCA_041557055.1 Desulfosarcinaceae bacterium | reverse complement strand
ATTGCAGGTAGAGGTCTCCGCCGCCGGGCATGGCTTCCGCCGCATTCATGTAAAGTCCCAGCAGGGCCTGGCCGATCTGAACCCGGTCCACACGGGTCGACCACAAATCGTCCTGGTAGATTTCGTGGATCCGCAATCTGGGATTGGATCGGACGAACATGCGGGATGTGCTTTTCAAGATTTTGTTCAGATTGGTGTCCATCACCACAAATTTGCGCGCTTTGGCAAAACTGAGTATTTCCCGGGAGAGGCGTCCCCCTTTTTCAGCGGATTGGTTGATTCTGCGCAGGTGTTTTTGCAGGGGATGGCCGGGGTCCAAATTCATGGATATCAGCGACAGGTTGCCCTGGATGGCCATCAGGACGTTGTTGAAACCATGGGCCAACCCCCCGGCAAGGGTACCAAGGGATTCCATTTTTTGGGCCTGTTGAAGTTGTTCCTGTATTCTCCGTTCCTTTCTGTAGGTTCTTTCCCGATCAAGCTTTCGTTGAAGATCGCTATTGGCCAGCTTGAGCGCTTCAGCCTCCATCTTATACGTCTGAAGTTGGTCTTTCAGTGCCTGAATGGATTGTTTCAGCTCTACCGCACTCTTTTTTTTTGCCATACATTGCCCTTTGACGGTGAAAGGTAATGGCGTTATAATCCCACATCCTGGTTGATCAGGATCAGTTTGATGCGATGTTTGGGAAAAGATTTTTCAGTTATGGTCCAGGTGTTGCAAATGCGGTCCGGGGAGTTACAATCGCTGCATCGACCAGTGGTTGCGCAAGGGGTCTTTTTGTTCAAGCGCATGACGTTTGTCGGTGCTGCATAACGTTTGATGCGGTCCATGGCCGCCGTCAGATCGGGAACAATTTTGTTGCGCCCCACCATTACGATGACCGCTTTCGGACCAAAAGTCAGGGCTGCAACTCGGTTGCCGATCATATCAAGGTTGACAAGTTGTCCTTTTTCGGTCACAGCGTTGGTTCCGGTGATGAACAGGTCGGCCAAAAGCGCCTGGCGGCGCCGTTCAATGGATTGCCCGGCGGATATGCTTTTATCGAAGGTGTCTATGATTTCCAGGTCGCTGCGCGTCTTGATCGCATCGTAAAGTCCCGACGCCGTAAAGGTCATGGAACCGCCCCAGGAGATACGCTTGGGGGCGATGGCGGGGATCAGGTTGTCAAGGCACAGCTTTGCAGCCGTCAGGGCATCGGGCACCACATGGGCCTCGAAATGGTTCTTTTCCAGGGTTGTTTTTAATTCTTCAAGTCTCAGTTGCCAGTAGCGGCGTTCAGGAATTTCCACGGGTAAT
>JBFFHG010001076.1:0-1310 GCA_041557055.1 Desulfosarcinaceae bacterium | reverse complement strand
GGTGGAAGGGTCGGATTGCGCTCTTGAAGGATGTCGTCCATACGCATTTGAACCATTGCTTTCAGCTCGGGATGGGTAAAAATAAAAAACCTATCGTCCTCAATTGCCTGGAATACGCTTTCAGCCACCTTTGACGGGTGCAAGCCGGTTTCGATCATCTGGCGAAAAACCTCTTCCGCATGGTCAGACTCCGGGGAGGGGTCCTTTTCGGAAAAATCATTCATATATTCTTTGGGACGATTACGCTCGGCATCCATAATTTTCGTATTTACAAACCCTGGGCAAAGTACGGAAACTTTAATTTTTGCCTTTCTTATCGCCAGATCATGGCAGAGTTGCTCTGAGAGAGCAACAATGCCGTGTTTGGTCAATTGGTAAAGTGCTGAAGGATGGTAAGTGGACAAACCTGCTATGGATGATGTGTTCACGATATGGCCAGGTGTGTTTTGCTTAAGCATAATGGGAACAAATTCACGAATGCAGTGAATGACCCCCCAGAGATTTACCCCGAGAACCCATTTGCAATCGTTAATGGAGCTTTCCCAAATAGCGGAACCTGCGGCGACGCCTGCATTATTGAACAATAGATCAACTCTTGCATATGCTTTCATTGTTTGCCGTGCCAGGTTTTTGACATCTTCAATATTAGAAACATCCGTAACAACTGCGGTGACCTGCGCACCCGCGGCTCGTATTTCCGATTCAGCTTTGGATAGGGCCTCGGCCTCTACATCGGCCAAAACAACCCGCATCTCCTTGCGGACGCAACATTCAGCAAGGCCGCGGCCAATCCCGCTTGCCGCTCCGGTTATTACGGCCACCTTATTTTTAAAATCCTTCATACTGCTTCTCCGCTCCTATTAATATGGTTATGAATATGGATGACTGTCTGCCATTTATCAATACATACCCTTCACGGAATTGATGGTGCCCAGACGGATGATGCCCCACACCCCGCCTCGGCAACCGGATAACTCGATGCCGGCGTGGCGGTGTGCGAGATGAATCTCAAAGGACCTGCGGCCGTTTTTGAAGCGCAACGAACCATTCAAAGAACCGTTTCAGCCATACGGTGATACCGGCCAGGATGACGCGGGGAATTGTGATCCACAGGATCGGGACACCGATGGCCGCAAAGAGCAGGGTGTCTTCCAGCAGGGAGTGGGAGATGGCGATGTGATAATTCAGGATATCGGCATTTTTGCTGGAGAGCTTGCCGCGCTCCACATGGTCGATGATCACCCCGGCCCCATAGGCCAGTCCCAGGGTATTGGCCACGATCCACAAAAAGGCGGCTTCATGGGGGATGC
>JBFFHG010001075.1:0-1319 GCA_041557055.1 Desulfosarcinaceae bacterium | reverse complement strand
TGTACTTGCTGGCTTCATAGTTACCTCCGGAGTGTTCTTAGGTGTTAAGATCAGAGTTTATCTGATCGCCATATTTAGTTTGTGTCCATCCAATTATCGGTAATTTTGGATCGTCCATTGGCGGTATCTATAGCAGCATAAGATATTTTCTATGAGAAGTTGTCGTAATGCTATAGATTCGCAGTATTTTGTCCATTTTCACGATTTTTGGGCGCACCTGTGCTGCGTTCAATGATAATACGGAAGCCAAGCGCCCCTTTGTAAGTTGGTGCCAGCCTGGCCCTGGCAATGGTCAGCAAATTGGCCGCAACAATCGATGACCAGACATGGAATTTAAAACATTGCCAACCTTTGCAAATACAGCGCGAAAGACCCATGCAGCGCTTGAGCCGGGATATGCCCGACTCGATACCGGAATAGGCGGCGTTGCGTTGTTTTTCATTCTTTGCATTGATAACCGCCAGCATGCGGCGTTTGGCGTATCGGTTAGGGTTGCAAAATCCGGGCGCCTTGAGACCGAACGCATCGCGGCTGCGCGTAATAAGCCGCGTCAAAACACGCACGCAGTCGCCCAACTGGTTCGAATCCCATGGCTGGTGAATGTTGGACGCAACACAGGTGCAGTTCGTGCGCACTTTGCGGCCCTTTTCGATGCCTTCTTGTTTGGCATACCCCAGGATGTCGCGGTTGATCATCTGCCAGGTTTGATCACTGATCACCTTGATATTGCGATTCAACGCGGACTTTTTAAAACCTTCCCGGGCCATGCCGATGCGGCAGAACCAGCGCAGACTTTGCGAGCCAACCATGTGAAAGGCCAAGTCTTTATAAGTGAAACCGAAAAGAATTTTTACTATGACACAGCGCAGCACCTGGTCGGCGCTCATGTCTTTGGCGCCGGCGCGTTGCGATTCGGACTTGCCCTTGTTCAGATCTTGCACAATATACTCGCAGATGGTAGGGGTTGTATCAATGACGGCGCTGATCACTTCCAACTCCCCCCGGCTTTGGGGATGATCGAGAATGTGGGCCATCAGGGGCATTTGTTTTTGCCATTTTTGTTGGGTAGACTGGGGCCTTCCACGGCTGCAGGCCAATGTTTATTTTCTCCGTTTCCACCTATTTTCCTGGTGGTGCCACAATATTTCAGCCATACCTGCGGTTGTTCCCCAGTCCCTCACAGGTAGGGTCGAGAACTGGCGCGGTGCCCTTAGGAATCTGGATAGTAGCTGTTGCCGGCGGCTTTCGCCCATTGCCGGTGCCTCAAACCGCTCCATAGATCCGTTTCCAGTTCCCGCCTCGTCAAACGCAGCAGGCGG
>JBFFHG010001074.1:0-1326 GCA_041557055.1 Desulfosarcinaceae bacterium | reverse complement strand
GGGCAACGGGCAGAGCCAATAAATGAAAAAAGGGGGGGTAAAGATTTGGAAACATTTCCAAGATGCCCCCGTCGCAAAGCATACAACAACTTGAATCATGGTATAAGGAGGAACCAATATGCCGAATTTTTCCGAGTCCGACTTCAATAAAGCCTTGGCCGTCGGCCGGCCGCCCAACATCCAAAAATTGTTTCCCAATTCAAAAGCGATGCTGGTCAGCGGCAAATATATCGACCTGGCCATGCTGGCCAAGGGGCAATCTATTTGTATCGCCGCCAACGGCCGCAACGCTTTTGTCATTCGAGGGGCTCTCAACGCCGCCCAGAGGGCCAACTCGGTGCTGATCATCGAAATCGCCAAGTCCGAAGGCACATACTGCGACACCAACTTCTGGAACATGGCGCGAAAAGTGGACGCATTCTGCAATGAGATGAAAATCACCGTTCCCGTGGCCCTGCACGCCGACCATTACGGCATCAAAAACGAGGCCGACATTGAGGCCGCCAGAATTGAAATCCCCTCCATGTTCGATGCCGGAATCACCTCCATTGCCATCGACGCATCTCATATGCCCGACGATCAAAACCTGCTGGCCAACCTGGAACTCAACCCTTTTGTGCCGTCCTGGTCCGGATTGGAAACCGAAGTCGGTGAAATCAAAGGGAAACATGGACTTTCCACCTGTGAAGAGGCGCTATTCCTGGTTCAAGGGCTCAATGCCCATGGTATCTTTCCCAACTGGATCGCGCTGAACAACGGCACGACCCACGGCATCGAAGCCAGCGACCAGGGCATTCAGGCCGAGCTGACGGCCGAAATTCATAAAGCCCTGACCCCCTATCATGTCTCGGGCGCCCAGCACGGCACTTCAGGCAACAGTTCGGACCGCCTGCGCCAGATCGCCAGGCAGACCTGCACCACCAAAGCCAATGTGGCCACCGCCCTGCAGATGATTTCATGGGGATTGGAGGTCAACGATTATGGCAACGCCATCCTGGATGCCGACGGCCAATTCATAAAAGTTAAGGAACAAGGGGTAACCGAGCAGATGTGGGCCCAGATGAAGGCCTACGCCGATAAGCAGGGCTGGAAGGCCGGCAACTATAAAAAACTCAATCTGCCGTTTGAAAGCAGGCTTCTGGGGCAGCCCGGGGAGATCCGGGACCGAATGGCCAAGCGTGTTGAGGAGTTTATCTACAATATGCTCATCAATGTCTTTAATTCGCAGGACACGGCTCCGCTGGCCATTGCGGAAATCTTAAAAGCCGGCAGCTTCGATCCCGGCCCCAAGGGCGAAAAGATCGAGGATGGCGCCCAATGGACCCG
>JBFFHG010001073.1:0-1334 GCA_041557055.1 Desulfosarcinaceae bacterium | reverse complement strand
TGATTACCCCCCTTTGGTTTTATAATCTTTGTCAAACAACCCAAACCTGCTCATGAACAGATAAAAATCAAGCAAAAACCCCCGGGTTTTTTGACCCGGGGGGGGCTTTTCAGGGGTTTGGATCCAAACCTTATTTTGGGGGACCAAAAATCACCGGCGGCTGCGTCCTGTCTCCGGTTGCATTGGGAAAATCCCTGTAGATGTGCGCTTTTTGACCTGACTTGATCAGTTCATCCGCCTCTTCCATGAATTGATTGAAACGGTGTTTGCACTCGTAGAATCCGTGCCACCAGGCATAATCCGGCGCCATCATCATAACGCCCATGCGGGCCCGGCGGCCTTCATGATGCCACAGCTCGTAGAACTGCAGTTCCAGGTGCTCATCAAAAAAACGGGTGTTGTCCAGCAGCTCTTTTTCGTATAGATTATCAAGAATTTTCTTGGCCGGTTTAAAATAGACTTCGTTGTACTCCTCCACAGCTTTGTCGAATCCATGGTAAAAATCCTCGATCCATGAATCACCATGGCACTGACGGCAAACGGCTTTCATTTTTCCCCGTTCCACCCGCCAGTCGTTTCCTGAAGGCAAGGGCTTGAAATCAGCGGGTCGCACGGTCAGGGGCGCCTGGGTTTCCCAGGAGAGACGTTCGGTGACATCATGACTGGTTAAGACCTTGCCCGATCCGGACATATGACAGCCCGCGCAGGTTGGGGCGCGGTAATCGACACCGGCCGTCCATGTGCCGCCGGCGGCGTCAAAATTATACTCCTTTTGATAGGCGTGGTATATGGTGCCGTGTTTGGACTCTTCGTAGATTTCGATCTGGGGATGGTCCGGTCCCAGGTGGCATTGATCGCACGCTTCGGGCCGGCGGGCCTCGCCGACGGAGAAGCGATGGCGGGTATGGCAGGATGTGCAGGACCCCTTGCTGCCGTCCATGTTGATACGACCCACCCCGACATTGGGCCAGGTGGCAGGGTCAATGGCGCCCTTATCATCGATTTTGACAATGGTGCCGTGGCAATTGAAACAACCGGTTTTGCGCTCATTGTCCGAGTTCATGCCTTTATTCAACCAGGGATCGATCTTCCACATGATCTCGATGGTGTTGGCGTGCTTGCTTTTGCTGTACTGGATCACTTCGTCAGGGTGACAGCGGGAGCAATCCTTGGGGGTGACAATCGAAGCAATGGAGACCCGGTACTTGGCTTCGCCGTAGGGCATATCCGAACGGTTGTAGTACTGATCGTGGCCACCGGCAATATCCTGATCCCCGGGCTGAACCAGATGACAGTCCAGGCAGGTGATGTTGGCATTGGCGTGGCGGCTTTTG
>JBFFHG010001072.1:0-1351 GCA_041557055.1 Desulfosarcinaceae bacterium | reverse complement strand
TGGCGGCCAGGTCGGCCAGGAACTGGGGTTGGCTTCCAATCGACGTGCGGAAAAAATCGCCGATTTTAAAGGGCTTAAAGTTCGAACGGCCGGGTGGTACATGGATATCTTGAATAACCTGGGCGCGTCAGCCGTGGCAACGCCGGGCGGTGAAATCTACCTCTCCCTTCAAACCGGGGTCTTGGATGCCGCTGAATTCTCTTCACCGGCTGTAAACTGGCCCATGGGGTTTGATGAAGTAACCAAATATGCCATTCAGCCCGGCGTACATCAACCCGCTTGCCAGTTCTCCTTCTTTTTCAACCGCAAAGCGTACGACAGCCTGCCCGACGACCTCAAGTGGATTTTGGACACCGCTGCAAAAGAGACCCAACTGTGGAGCTATTCATGGATTAACAACCTGAATGCGGAAGCCATTCGTCGCTTCAAAGAAAAAATCGAAATCGTGCGCATGGATGATGAAGCCATTGTCGAATTTGCCAAAACTTCCTATGAATACCTGGAAAAATTGAAGAGCGAACATGTTTTCCTCAAAAAGGTACTTGATTCCCAGGAAGCCTTAAAAGAGGATTTTGCGGACTGGCGGACCTCGCGAAAAGGAATGACCCCCTGGCCCATCAAAGATGTCGTGAAGGGCAAGCTTTACGAATAATCCGTTATCTATCGATCTGTGTCCCGGCGGCCGGAAAGACCACAACCGGCTACCGGGGCACTGGGCAAGAGATCCGGCGTTGCCGGTGAACCTGTTTGAACCACGCCTTTTTATGGAGGAACAGCGGTTCATTCTGGTTTTTCAAGGACCACAGAAGGCGAGGTTTCGATGCGCGGTATTACAAAATTCATCGACAAAATAATCGGGTTTCAGGCTGAAGGGGCTTCATTGCTCATGCTCCTGTTGGTGGTGATCATGTGCATGGAGGTCTTTTTGAGATATTTTCTGCAAGCACCGACCATATGGGCTCTGGAGTTTACGACCTTTCTATACGGCATGCATTTCATTCTCGGATATGGGTATACCGAGTCTTTTCACGGCCACGTCAGTGTTGATATTTTCTCAACCAAACTTCCCGGCAAAATCCAGGATATCTTGTATATCATTACCACTGCCCTGATTTCGCTTCCGGTATGCCTGTTGCTATGCATATGGGCTTATGACAATGCGTGGCTCTCCACTAAAACCATGGAGCACAGCGCCAGCGCATGGGGTCCATCCATTTGGCCGGTGAAAATCGTCATGGCCATCGGATTCACTTTCCTGGTTTTGCAGATTCTGTCCAATCTCTTCAAACGAATGACACGACTAACTGAAAAAGAGAGCGCATAGGCGAGGTATTCACAATGAGCCCAGAGC
>JBFFHG010001071.1:0-1366 GCA_041557055.1 Desulfosarcinaceae bacterium | reverse complement strand
CGGATGTATAGGGCATAAAACGGGCACGAATGAAGGTAACTCTTAAGATAATCTATAGGCATTTATGGAACTCCATATCTACAATACGCTGACACGCAATAAGGAACTTTTTCAACCCGGTCGGCCACCCAAGGTGGGATTGTACACATGTGGCCCGACGGTTTACAATTACGCCCACATCGGCAACCTGCGCACTTACATATTCGAGGATATTCTTAAACGGGTGCTCATCTACAACGGTTTCAAGGTCAAACATGTGATGAATATCACCGACGTCGGGCATCTGACAGGTGACCGCGACATGGGCGAGGATAAGCTGGAAAAGGGTGCTTTGCAAGAGGGCAAGAGCGCCTGGCAAATCGCTGAATATTATGCCGATGCCTTTAAGGCCGATATGAAACGGCTCAATATTCAGCCGCCCACCCTCTGGTGCAAGGCCACCGATACCATCGATGAACAGATTGATCTGATCCAAACCCTTGAGTTAAAAGACTATACCTACCGTACCCGCGACGGCGTATACTTTGATACTTCAAAATTTGCCGATTATGCCAGATTGTCCCATCAGAATCTGGAGGCCTTGCAAGAGGGGGCCCGGGTGGAGAAAAATCCGGAAAAGCGCAATGCAACCGATTTCGCTTTATGGAAATTTTCGCCACTTGATGTCAAACGCCAGATGGAGTGGGACTCACCGTGGGGGGTTGGTTTTCCGGGTTGGCACATCGAATGCTCTGCCATGAGCATGAAATATCTGGGGGATATGCTTGATATTCATTGCGGGGGAACCGATCATATCGATGTTCACCACACCAATGAGATCGCTCAATCCGAGGCGGCCACCGGCAAGCCTTTTTTCAAATACTGGATGCATGGTGCTTTTCTGATTATTGCGGGCGGTAAGAAGATGGCCAAAAGCGAGGGGAATTTTATGACTTTGGATTCGAGCTTTATTCAAAAAAAGATCGATCCCCTGGCATATCGTTTCGCCACCTTTTTAACCCACTACCGTAAGCCCATGGAGTATAGCGACGAAGCAATTTATGCCGCTCATAACGGTCTGCATCATCTGCGCAACCAGGTGCGCAGCTTAATGGATGAAGGCCGGGCCACGTCGATCGATCCGGGCTATCAAGAGAAATTTAACGCGGCCGTTAACAACGATCTGAACATGCCTCAAGCTTTGGCCGTGGTGCAGGCCTTGCTCAAATCCGATATGGATACCGGTGTCAAACTGGCCACTGTTCTGGATTATGATCGTGTTCTGGGACTCGATTTGGATAAGGTAAGTGTTGCGCAGGTGCTGCCCGCTGAAGTTCAGGCGCTTGTGGATGCACGCGAGCAGGCTCGGAAAGATAAAAACTGGACT
>JBFFHG010001070.1:0-1375 GCA_041557055.1 Desulfosarcinaceae bacterium | reverse complement strand
CATGCTGGAACGTTTTCTGGAGGCCGGACAATACCAGGAGGGCGCCGACCTTTATGATCTGTATTCCTGCGTAGAGTGCGGATTGTGCAGCCTGGTCTGTCCTTCCCGCATACCGATCCTCCAGTATATTAAGCTGGCCAAATTTGAACTTGCACGCACGATTCCGGCGGAGGAAGAGAATGAATAACCCAAAAAAATTCATCGTTTCCCACGCGCCCTTCTGGCACAACGGCAGCAGGGTGCCAGAGCGCAACTACAATACGATCCTGGCGTTGGTTCCGGCCGCCTTCATGGGGTTGGCCTACTTCGGTGTTCCCGCGTTGGGCGTCCTCTGTCTGGCTGTTTCCAGCGCCATCGGCTGGGAGTTGCTCCTTAATTTGGCCGGTAAACGCCCGGTTTCCGTAGGGGACGGACACGCCATGCTCACCGGCCTGTTACTGGGCATGCTGCTTCCGGCCACCTCACCCTACTGGGTCGTATTGACCGGAACATTCCTGGCCATTGTGATCGGCAAAGAGATTTTCGGCGGCATCGGCGCCAACCCGTTCAACCCTGCCGCCCTCGCTTTTGCAATATTAATGGTATCCTGGAAAGCCTACTTTGATTTCGATGCGCAATTGATTCATTACGACTTTGATTTCACCCCCTTCTATCCGCTGGTGGCCCTGAAAGCATTCGGGCCTGAAGCCATAGAAAAAATCGGCCTGGGTGATATGCTGATAGGGCGCCAAGTGGGCGGTATCGGCGTCACCTGCGGTCTGGCCCTGATCATCGGCGGCGTCTACCTGATCGCCCGCGGCATGGTGCGATGGGAGATCCCCGTCTCTTTTATTGCCGGTCTGGTGATCACCGCAGCCATTTTCCACATGATCAAGCCGGATGCCTATGCCGGCCCCATGTTTCATCTGCTCACCGGCTTCTCCTTGATGGGGGCGTTTTTCCTGGCCACCGATGACAGTTCATCTCCGGTTAACTGTCTGCCCATGATCATTTATGGCGCGACCGGGGGTGTCATGACCATTTTAATCCGCAACATCGGACTCTATCCGGACGGCGTGGTTTTTGCGATCCTATTGATCAACATGATTAACCCGCTGGTCGATAAAATCAGACCAAAGGCACTCGGAAAGGTAGCATAGCAATGGGCGAAATGATCAAAATGGTAGTGGTCTTGACGATGTTGAGCGTTATTTCAGGCGGGGGGCTGAAATGGTTGGAGGAGTTCGCCAAACCACTGATTGAAAACCAGGTGATGGAACTCGTGAAAGGTCCCGCCATCCGCGAAATGCTCAAAGATGCCGAGAACGATCCGGTTGCGGACCGTTTTAAAATCAAAGACAAAGAGGGTGATAAAGAAAACACCGTCTTTGTCGGT
>JBFFHG010001069.1:0-1382 GCA_041557055.1 Desulfosarcinaceae bacterium | reverse complement strand
GGCAACTCCGTCCCTTGATTTATGATTTCCAGATATCCTGGGTATCATACTCCGGCGGCCATGAGATCGAATGGCTTTCTTCTGCTACTCCTCCGAATGGAATGATAACCAGCAGTAATTCGTCGTCGAAAAGCAGGCGTTGAGCCTGCCTGGTTGGACTGAATTTTCCCGTGCGCACAAGGGCTTCTTTTAAAGTCCGAAACTGCTCCCAATCAGAGACAAACACGCCGATGTCGACATCCAGCGTGGCTCTTGTTGTGTGAATGTCATAGGCATGCTGCGGCAGGATATCCCGTGCGGTTGCGCCAACAATGAAAAAGGCAAGTTTCAGGTTTTGGGCGATTACGTCTATCTCAGATAGAAGGGCGACGGTCTTTTCATCGATCTTACCGGTCAGGTTGTGCGAGATAGTTGTCATAAATAATTTCTGCCGTTTCGATGTTGCGATCATCCCCGGTGGCCATCAGATCCGCATAGATCAATAGCGGCGGCGCGATTCCCAGCGCGGCAAACTCATGATCAAATCTCCAGAAGGGTTTCAGAATTTCGGTGTCGCCGGCGGTGGTTTTGCGCAGTTTTTGTTCAATGATCAATCTGCCCGGCGGCTCAGGGGCATAGATGACGACTTTCTCCGGCTTCAGCTGCCTGGTGAGCTTGGCGGCCGCCACCTCACCACCCCAGCAGGCGTTGTAACCGGTAATATCGACATCCTTCCACCAGTCGGGGTCATCCGCCTTGAACCGCCCAAGGCCAAGCTTGGGACGCAATTGCTCCGGATATACCTCCACCCATCTTTTGAGCAGGGTCAATGGATTCGTGATCTTTCGTTTGCGTTTGCCCATTTCAAGCAGGAATCCCATCTCTTTGAGGTCCCGGAAAATCCAATCGACCGTTCCCAAGGCCACATCGGTTTTATCGGCGATCTGCCGATAAGGCCGATCGACCATTTCCGGATGGTTCAACAGTGCAAATACAACTTTCAAACCGGCGGGTTTGAATAAACGCTTTGTGGGCGCAGGTTTCAGGTTTTCAGGACGCTTGCCGCCCTTGATAAAGACATAAAGCGGCGGCTTGTTGATATACGCATTGCCGGCCGTATCCATAAAAAACAGCCCGGTGGTCCTCATCAGGTCAGCCATCGGCGGGGTTGCATATTCCGTGACCAGAATGCGGTCTTGCCAAGGCAGCGTTGG
This sequence comes from Desulfosarcinaceae bacterium, assembly GCA_041557055.1. Lineage (GTDB taxonomy): Bacteria > Desulfobacterota > Desulfobacteria > Desulfobacterales > Desulfosarcinaceae > JARRKU01. The sequence continues at coordinate 189 of JBFFHG010001069.1, read as the reverse complement.
CTGCGCTTTTTCCATTGCCACTGTCGCGCGCGTCACCCTTGCCTTGGCATGGATGGCAAAATCCCAGCGCATATCCTTATAGTCGATCCGGACCAGACCATCAGGGTAGACGTTTCCCGCTTTTGGGGCATTTGCCTGGTGCACCACTTTGATCCCGGTGGTTTGCGCAAGCGTTTTCACGGCCCTATT
>JBFFHG010001068.1:0-1388 GCA_041557055.1 Desulfosarcinaceae bacterium | reverse complement strand
TAATATTTTAAGGATTTTTATGACAGATACAGGGTTATAGGTCTTATGGTCGGGACGGATGGCGGCCCTGCGGTCATGAAGATCATTGAGGAAATCAAACAACCGCCGGACAAACACCTCGGCCTGCGCACGATCCGTAAAAGGAAATGCGGCCAGATAGAAAGGATGCAAGGCGCACAAAATCGCTTCAAACCGGAAGCGGATAAACGGGGGTTCCTTTAAATAAACGGTTTTTTCCAGAACGGCGTTCAAATAGGGAAAAATCGACGATATATCCCGCTCGAAAAGCACCCCGGCCGCCAGAATGGTTTGTCCGGCATACCAATCTTTTCCGGACGGCGTTGCAAAAGGCTGCATCTTAAGATCGGAACACCACTCTATGAATTGAGTCATACCTGTCAACGCCTCTGGGTAATTTTGTGTTTATATCGAATGTCTTATCATAATTTTAAACCAATCGCCAAGGCCAACGGGTTTTGGCCATTGAAAAAATATCAGGCGCCGGTTAAGATCCGGCACAACGGCTTTGACTTAGAACCATTGATACCACGCGCCCGCGCCCAAACCAGGAAAGTCAATTGATATGAACCCATTGTGGAAATGGTGGCAGCATCTGCCCGAACATATGGACCCGGTCATTTTTCAAATCGGCGGTTTCAAGCTTCAATATTACGGATTGATGTATCTGGCGGCATTCGGCGTCACCTATGCGCTGGCCGCCTGCCGGATAAAAAAAGAGCCCCGCTGGATGCTGTCCCAAGAGCATCTTCAGGGGCTGCTGACGGCCATGATTATCGGCCTGGTGATCGGCGCCCGGCTGGGATATATTCTCTTCTACAATCTGAGCTACTATGCCGAACATCCCCTGGAGATCATCCTGCCGTTCAGTTTCGAAAACGGTATGCACTTTACAGGCATCTCCGGCATGTCCTATCACGGCGGCTTGATCTGCACCATTATCGGTGCCTGGTGGTATACGCATAAAAACAAACTGGATTTCAGAAAAATGGCCGATTTGCTAATCCCCTGCATTCCGTTGGCTTACACTTTCGGCCGGCTGGGCAATTTCATCAACGGCGAATTGTGGGGCCGCCCCGCCACCGTGCCCTGGGGGATGTATTTTCCCTCCGGCGGCCCTGTCCTGCGGCACCCGTCCCAGCTTTACGAAGCCTTTGGCGAAGGGATTCTGCTCTTTGCAGTGCTTTGGCCCCTGCGGAATAAAGTACACACGCCCGGTGCCATGCTGGCCCTTTACTTGATGGGCTATGGCCTTGTGCGCTTCATTATCGAATATTTTCGCCAACCCGACGAACATCTGGGGTTCATATTCCTGAGTTTTTCCATGGGCCAGCTTTTGTGTGGCGCCATGATCACTGCCGGCGCGGCTC
>JBFFHG010001067.1:0-1422 GCA_041557055.1 Desulfosarcinaceae bacterium | reverse complement strand
GCCACCATGGCCAATGGTGAAAATACGGCTTTCGGCCTCAACCGCGAGTTTTTAACCTCCCGGGGATTTTCCGGCTACAATGGGTATCAGTCGGATTGGGAGGTTTTTACCCACTCGTTGCACTACACTGTGGGCCAATTGGGCATGGGGCTCAATGCCTTTAAACATGTCATCACGCCGCTGGACGAGGAGCAACTCAAGTCCCACCCCGATGCTCCCTTTCTCACCCATCTTAAATACGCCTGCCGTCATCTGATTATCGACGGCCCAAATTGTGTGGTGGGATGCCTGCCTGACAATACGGTCTTCATGGCCCAGGATCGCAAAAAATTGCGGCCCGGAGTGGTGGGCGGCTTGCCCGGCAAGTATGCATTCGCATCGGAGGTTTGCGGCATCGATGCCGTGCTGCCGGATCGGGACCATGGTCAGGATTATCAACCCATGCATCTGGACACTGTCGTTGTAAAACCCGACCGGGATCATCTCACCATTTTCAAGCAAAGCGCCCCCCTGATTGCCAACTGATGACCTTATCGAAATTGCGGAATCCGAACATAAAGCAATTGCCCTATATGGGCTTGGCGCGGTCATTGCTTAAACAGTGAAAATGGCCTAAGACAATAGTATGCGGCTCAGGGCGCGGCTTATTGGTGTTCGGGGTTATTGTTCCAGGTATCTATGGGGAGGAATACAGATGACCGTTTCCGGGCGGACAATCGAAGAGAATTATCGTCCATTGGAATTGCGTTTGGCGGTGGTGGGCCTCTGGTCGATCAACGCCCATGTACTCATTTGCCCCCATAGTCGGCGCAGTGTGCTCATCGATCCGGGCGGAGAGCCGCAAACCTTGCACCATATGCTCAAAGAGAGCGATCCGGCGGCCATTCTGGTGACCCACAGCCATCCGGATCACATCGGGGTGCTGGATGAGATGCGCAAGGCTTTAAAGGTGCCGGTAATGGCCCATGCAGGTGCTGACGCCTCACGCAGCCCGGTGAGCGCTGATATATGGCTCAAGGATGGCGATTGCACGCGGATCGGCGTGCATCAATTGCGGGTTTACCACGCCCCCGGGCATGCGGATGATCAAATCTGTTTGGCCATTGAAAATGATGAGAGAATCATTGTCGGCGACACCATTTTCAAGGGCGGCCCTGGAAAGACATGGTCGACCGGGGGGTTTCAAAAAACCCTGGTGACGCTGCGAAATGTCGTGCTTCAATGGCCGGACGAAACTATTTGCTATCCCGGGCACGGCGTTTTTTTTCGGTTGGGTGACCAGCGCCCTCTCATCGAACGATTCATAAAAACGGACCACGGCCCGTTTTACGGTGATGCGACCTGGGAGATGTAGCTTCCGATATCCACCGCGAACGCCTCAAGAATTTGTTTCATACGGCCTTTATCGCATAACGCGGACTT
>JBFFHG010001066.1:0-1450 GCA_041557055.1 Desulfosarcinaceae bacterium | reverse complement strand
TTAATATATTGTTAAATAAAATTATTAAATTTGGTTAATTTAATAATTTACACGGGGCATGAAAGTGTGTCAAGATAATAAATGAAAAAACATAAAAAATCTGACTGGAGGCAAACAACCATCGAGGGGGAGGCAATATTTGTTAGAAATTGATGTTGGGCCATCTGTTGTAAAACCGGTTGTTATTGATAAAAATCAAGGGGCGGTTTTGAAACCACTTATAAAGAGGGACGGTCGGCGGCGGTGAAGGCGATACATCTGTGAGGGGCCTTGGGCTTAGGGGCCATTTACCCGGGCAAGGCGTTGGGACTTCAGCACGCATACTTACCACGCGACCTGCTCCCCATCAGTGGGGACTGCCGTTCACAATTTTTTGAGAATTTTATACCAACTTATAGAGGACAAATGAAACGATTTAAAAATAGCCGCCCTGTAATTGCTGGAATTGGTGAGATATTATGGGATCTTCTGAAAGATTCTGAAGAGCTGGGTGGTGCGCCGGTTAACTTTGCATATCACGCTGGCGCATTGGGGGCGCAAGCTTATGCTATCTCTACAATCGGTGATGATGCACGTGGACAGGCAACGTTGAGGGAACTCAAAAAGCGAGGAATGTCCACCGAGCACATTACGGTATTATCCGGTGCGGTGACCGGTCATGTTCTCGCCGAGGTTGATGAGCAAGGTGTTGCATCCTACACTTTTCCCGAAAATGTCGCCTGGGATCGAATTTCGATCGGGCAAAACACGACCGCTCTTGCCAGAAAACTTGATGCGGTCTGTTTTGGCAGCCTTGTCCAAAGGTCGGAAAATTCCCGTGAAATCATAATGAATTATGTGAAAAATGAGGCCGGGGAAGCACTCAAAGTGTTCGATTTGAATATTCGACAACAATTTTACACAGAAAATATCATACGGTCATCCTTAGAGTGTGCCGATGTTTTGAAGCTCAATGAGCAAGAGATCGTACTGCTGGCTGAGATGGAAAGGTTGACCGGCTCGGAAGAAACACAACTGGATGAGCTGGTTAAACGATATCATCTCAAATTGGCCGTCCTCACCCGCAGTGGCCGAGGCAGCCTGTTGGTAAACTCTTCGATGACGTCCAATCATCCCGGGTACGCAACTCAGGTAATCGATACCATAGGTGCCGGTGACGCTTTTACAGCGACCACGATCCTTGGCCTATTAAAGGGGGACGCTCTTGATCAAATCAATGATCATGCAAACCGCGTTGCAGCCTTTGTCTGTTCCCGGAAAGGCGCCATGCCCCTTATCACTGAAGAATTGATACGGGACTGACCTCGCAATTCCGTTCCTTTTTTTCCCAGTTCAAGCGAGTCTTCTCATCGGAGGTCGCTGTCACGATCCAAGGCGTTTTACGGCATTGCACAGAAATGGAGATTGATCGTCAGTACGTGGACAGCCATATGCGAAAAATGGGTATATC
>JBFFHG010001065.1:0-1459 GCA_041557055.1 Desulfosarcinaceae bacterium | reverse complement strand
TTTCCCTTGCAGACTGAAGAGAGGCGGAATCGTCCAAAACGGATATGATATCCAGCTCTCCCTTTGGGCCGGATTTCAATAATTTCATAAGCATCTTTTTTTGTTGGGTATCCAATTGGGTGGTGCGCCCGTTGGCATTTGCTGATGTGGTTGCCCCATGGGTGGTTCCGATATCCTTTAATTCATTAATGCGGTTTTTCAGCGCCCCTTCGGCATCGGAATAACGCTTGCGCAGCGATTGTATCTCCCGGCGCAGGGTCTCGGCATCCATTTGGGCCAGGCGGCGCTGCTGATCGGCAATATCCTGGCTCTGTTGGGTCGCCAGCAGCTCTTTGCGAATTTGCTCTGCGGCTTTTTCCACGGCCTTTATTCGTTTTGAGGCGCGCCGCTCGCGGTCGATCAGGTGACGTGCCATCTGACTGCCGTTGCGCCACAAGAGAACAATGCTGATTAGAGTAAAAGCCGCCGCGATCAGGGTGACAACTTCCATCCAAGCATTAAACGAATTGACGGCTTCAATATTACTCAACCAAGAATTCATGTTTCACCCCTGAGACAATAATCGTTACGGGTGGGGACCAAAATTAATTTAGTAATAATACCGACGAATTGAAGGATAATCAAGGGTAAATTGCAGATAGACTGAAGCCAGAGACAAGGGCCGGCTTTATAGCGGCGGCGGTTTTCGCTTTTTCATTCAAGACGTTTTATTCCTTAATCAATTATGGTAAATGGACAATGTGTTATATATAGGCTGCCGCATTGAATAACGGCGGGAGATGAAAAACCTTTGATTTATTCATGTTAAGTCTTTAGACGTGGTTCAGCATCTTTAATCCGGATGCCATCTGCGTGAAATCGGGAAATATTATAGATGGGAATTATTGGAAAAATTGTGGGCGGCACCATTGGTTTTGCTCTGGGAGGTCCTTTGGGAGCGGTGGCCGGAGCTGTTTTTGGCCATGCGTTTGACACTGAAAATTCGGTGGTTCAAGACAATGAGCAGACGCGGCTGTCCATGATAGAAGAGTCTCAACTGGCCTTTTTTGTGGCCACTTTTTCCATGTTGGCCAAGCTGGCTAAAGCCGATGGGATGGTTCGAAAAGAGGAGATCCAAGCTGTTCAATCATTTGCAACAGACGACCTTGGGCTCAATCAAGCCAACCGGCAAGTCGCTTTTAATATTTTTCATACAGCCCTCAACTCTCCGGCCAGTTTTGAAGATTTTGCCTTGCAGTTCTACGGCCATTTTCGAAATCAGCCCCAACTGATTGAGATGATGATCGATATTTTATTGCGTGTGGCTGTTTCAGATGGGGCGCTTCATTTGGCTGAGGAAACACTCATACTTAGCGCCGCGCGGACTTTCAACTTCAATCAAGCCCGCCTGGACCAACTCAAATCCAAGTATGCCGCTTCTTCAGACCAATTCTATCATTCGCTGGGATGCAATCGTCAC
>JBFFHG010001064.1:0-1467 GCA_041557055.1 Desulfosarcinaceae bacterium | reverse complement strand
GTTGGACCGGTCCCAGAGGTCGTACATCTCTTCATCCAGCCACGGCACGGCCCGTTCACCGGTCTGCGGATCAAATCCCACGATGAAATAGTCCCGGGGATGGGAGATGTTGCGCCCCTTATAATCCCACATAAACGCATAATTGCCGCTGCCGGCGTCGGATATGGCGGAGTAGCGCTCCTCGGTGGGAACAATGTGATCGGTAAATTCCATAATATGGGTATGATCCAGCGCCAAGGTCACATAGCCGGCTGTTTTGCCGTTTTTCAACACCGGCATGCCCCACCGCACCAACCCCTGAAAACGGATGCCCACGGGATTCTCCTTGCCGGCGTACCCGGATTTTTCAGGGGCAAAAGCAATGCCCTTTTTCTCTGCCTGCGCCCGGCTGTAAGTCCCGATGATATCCCCTTTGACATAGGGGCCCACGACCTCGGAAACATGGATTTCACCGGGCTGCAGTTTCTTCAACGCCTGAAAATAGTTTTCGGCCCGGCAATAGGTGTTCAGGGGGTTTGATACATTCCGCAATGTGTGCGGCAAAAAGTCCGATGCGCCCACCTTGACGATCTCGTTGCCCGCCAGATCGATAAAGGTCATTTCCAGAAAAAGGGGACGGTTTTCAACAATGCGGTCGCGATCCGGCAGCCGATAGTGAAAATCCCGGCGATTGTCATCGTTTTGAGCCGCAATGATCCGGTCATCCCCCAAGTCGGCCGGCTTGCGGGGAATCCAGCGCTGGCCCTGGGCGTCCGGGCCCCATTCAGCGTGCAAAACCACCGGCCTGAAACGCGATGCAAGAAAGCGTCGGTATTGGGTTTCAGCCACCGGCAACCGCGCGGCCGACTCTATATCCCGGTCGCGATCGTATAAAAATGAAGCCACCGCCGATGCCGTATCGGTCGTGAGCCGCTCTATGGCTTCGCGAGACTTGATATCCAGGGCTTGAATGGAATTCTGGGTTGAAAGGTCCGTCACCCCTTTGACCACTTCGTGGGTGTTGGCAATCATGTTGGCGGATTTATTTTCAACTGCGGAGGCCAGATTGAAAATTTCTTCCCAGGCAAACCAGGCCAAAGCGATCAATGGCAGAACCTTGATCAAAATAAAGATGGCGATCAGCTTGGCACGTATACCGGGAGCGTAACGAGGCATTAATTCGGAACTCCTTTCCGCAGTCGGCCTGCGGCACCATTGCCCATTAAACGATTCAACTGATAATCGCCGCATTTCGCTCTAAACTTTAATTTAATGCAACGATCGGCCCGATGGCGGCCGCGCAGGGAATAAGACTCGGCGTGTCAAATACCGGTTCGCTGACAAATGGCTCGATTTTGAGGGTTTACAGAATAAGAGCCTTAAGTATACCCTGGTCTTATCAGCCCAGTGTTGCAGCAGTTGACGGGCGCCGGCGTCAATGCGCCGGACAAACCAGCGTGTGGAGATTCTCCCAATGGCTGAAAACCG
>JBFFHG010001063.1:0-1478 GCA_041557055.1 Desulfosarcinaceae bacterium | reverse complement strand
GATCAACAAAATCGTGAGGGGGACCGCAACAAGTAATACCAGAAGGCCCCAAAGCCAAGCTTTTGATCTATTCTTTTTAGCATTCAATGGGTTACAAGCTCCCTTAAAGACAAGAATTAAGCACGGACCATACCAGCTCTATATAGCCTAATCAAGGCAAAGTTTCGCAGCTTGACATTTCAGGGGGGGCGGGATAAATTTTCGCACATGCATAAGATATTCCAACCAGACAGTTTGAAATTCGGGCCCGACGCGCCGCTTCTCATCATTGCAGGCCCCTGTGTTATCGAAGATGTGGCCACCACCAGCGAGATAGCGGCATTCCTGAAGGAATTGGCTTCGGAATTGGAGCTGCCGTTCATATTTAAAGCCTCCTTTGACAAAGCCAACCGGACATCCTTGCAATCCTATCGCGGACCGGGCATGGAAAAAGGGCTGCAAATCCTTTCCAAGATCAAGTCCGATCTGGGTGTCTCCGTCATATCGGACATTCACGAAGTCGGGCAAATCACGCCAGCCTCCCAGGTGCTGGATATCCTTCAGATTCCGGCATTTTTATGCCGCCAGACCGATTTTCTTCTGGCCGCCGCCCGCTCCGGAAAACCCCTTAACATCAAAAAAGGCCAGTTTCTCGCACCCTGGGATGTTTCCAATATTATAGAAAAAATAAAATCCATCGGCCGGCAGCAGGTGTTGTTGACCGAACGCGGTTCCATGTTTGGCTACAACAATCTGGTGGTCGATTTTCGTGGTATCGCGATTATGCAGGCCACCGGATGTCCGGTGATTTTCGATGCGACCCACAGCGTGCAACTTCCCGGGGGTGCGGGCAACAGCTCAAGCGGCCAGCGGGAACACGCCCCGACATTAGCGAAAGCGGCCGTGGCGGCCGGCGCCGACGGAATCTTCATGGAGGTTCACCCCAACCCGGACAAAGCATTGTGCGATGGCCCCAACTCTCTGCCTCTGGAAGAGCTTCGCCCCCTTTTCCGTCAGCTCAAGGCGATTCGCCAGGCCATCGCCATCTGAGATCAAGCGAACGCCATGATAGAAAACAGACTCAAACAGATTAAAATGGTGCTATTGGACGTAGACGGCGTCCTGACCTCCGGAGAGATCATTTACAGCGACAACGGCGAACAAACTAAAATTTTCAACGTCAAAGACGGGGTGGGCATCCGACTGTTAAAGGAAGCCGGTATTCAGGTCGGCATTGTTACCGGCCGTAAAGGCCGGGCCCTGCACCACCGATGTAAAAACCTGGGCATCGATCTGGTATTTGACGGCATTCGGAACAAAGATAAAACCCTGAAAGAGGTCGCCACCCGTACCGGCATCGCCAAGGAGGCCATGGCATTTGTCGGAGACGACCTGCCCGATTTGCCGATCATGAAACGGGTGGGGCTGGCCGTAGCCGTGGGCGATGCCCATGAGATCATCCGGCACAAAGCCCACATCACCACCCGGGCAAACGGTGG
>JBFFHG010001062.1:0-1513 GCA_041557055.1 Desulfosarcinaceae bacterium | reverse complement strand
TTGCCGATCCCATAACCGATCGCGCCGCAGCCGTCATTGTGGCCCACAATCACCCCTCGGGCAATCTGTTGCCAAGCCAGGACGACCTATCCGTCACCCGGCAACTGAAGGAGGCCGGACAGACGTTGGGCATCAAGCTTCTGGACCATCTGATTTTCAGTCATTGCGATTATTACAGCCTTCTTGAGAAAGGGCAGTTTTGATTCAAAAAGGGTTGCATCAGATCCGTGCGAATACCATGATCACACAATTGACAAGCGCCCAGATGGCATCGGCGGCCAGAAACTCTTCAATGGAGCGATCAAAAAGAACCTGCAACCGTGGTTCGAATTCCGCATCGCCAATCCAGAGCAAAAAATAGAGCGGTACCCTGGGAAAGGGCATTACCTGAAAGGCGGCATCAGCCATATTCATGGGGCGTCCCGCCAGTGCGGAGCCGGCTTTGCGAAATCCATCCAGGTCGTTGCCAAACCGCTGCAAAAGCGGCGCGGTGCGCAGTTCGTGGGGCCCGGTAAAAAAATGGCCCTGCTTCAGATCCTTGACCCCCACCAAGTCCTTGCCAAGGGGATAAACAGCGTTGATGTCTTTCAGATACATCACCGTGGCCAGGGTCAAAAGAGGGGCGTCGCTGATCTGCCACGCACCGGAATGGCAACGCAGCAGGCAGCGTTTGGAAAAATCGATACGAAGATCCTCGTTCAGAAAGCGGAACTGAAGGATTTCGGAACCCACCGGCTCGAAAAAAGTGTAATTACACAAGGCGCGTCGGTCTTTTTGCGCTGCCGCCTGCCAGTAGACCCCATCGACGTCCAGATGGGAGCCGTCTCCCGAATAGAGTTTTGCATTTTGATTTTGGCGGTGTTCAGTCATTTTTGGATTTCAGCTTTCGCCACCTTCGCGCTTTTCATGTTCATGGAAAGCGCCAGAGCAATTGTTAACGCTATGGTCAGCCGTCTATATGTCTAAGGGCCGAATTTCGACCTTGTTCCGCAGAAAGGATTTGACTTGCCCAATGGGCACTTCATGACGGTGAAAAATACCTGCGGCAAGAGCGGACTCCGCTTTTGTTTGAGTGAACACCTCCCAAAAGTGTTCGGCACAACCCGCTCCGCTGGAGGCGATCACCGGAATCGTCACGGCATTCTTGACCGCATTGACCAGTTCCATATCAAAACCTGAATTGGTGCCGTCACGGTCGATACAATTCAGCAGGATTTCGCCCGCGCCCAGCTTTTCGCAGATCCGGGCCAGGGTCACGGCGTCTATCGGCCGGCCTTCACGGCCCCCCTTGATGGTGCACTCATACCAGCAGTGGCGTTCTCCGTTGGGACCGGGAACCGCCGTTTCGATAACCTGCCGCGGTGTCTTGTCCGGAGAGTCGACATAGACGCGCCGCGGATCGATGGAGATGACCACCGCCTGGCGACCGTACACCCGTGAAATCTCTTCTATGGCGCTTTTACCGGTTGTTTTGCCATCTTTTAGATATTGTTCAGCCACCAACACAGCATCG
>JBFFHG010001061.1:0-1518 GCA_041557055.1 Desulfosarcinaceae bacterium | reverse complement strand
TTTCCCATATGATACCGTGAGTATTAATTACGGAAAAATTCAATGGGTGTATGTCCAACAAAAACGTGCTGGTGGTGGTGCTGTCGAGGTATTTACCCTAAGAAAGGCCAAGCAAGAGGTGAACAAAATAGTAGCTAACCGATTTAAAAGGCCCGACAAAAAGTTGATATCCTCTCAAATCTTATCAAACAGATATTCTGCTCCGTGAGCACTCCATCACATTATTGTACGGGGAATCGAGCGTCGAAAGGTTTTTTCCAAGAAAAAGTATTATCTGAAACGCGGTCAGGGTCTCTTTGGCCGGTGCCGCAAAACCGGGCCCTTTTTGTCAATGGCGGTTGCGGAAAAAATCCTGAACATATTTGATGTGGCGGCGCATGGCCTGGAACGATTCCTGGGGGTCGCGTTTTTTGATGGCCTGGATGATGGCGCCGTGCTGGGAAAGGATCTCGTCGATGTTGCGATGGTTTTCGTAGAGATGGCTGAGGTTTTTCTTGATGCCGACAAACAGGAAGTCATAAAAATTCTTCATCAGATAGACATGCACCGGATTTTTGGTTGCGTAGGCCAACGCCATGTGAAAAGCCGCATCCGCTTCCGTTCCCAATCGTCCGGAGCTGACCTCCGCCCGCATCTCTTCCAGGCTGGCCTCCATAAAATGCAGATCCTCCGCAACCGCCCGGTAGGCGGCCAGTGCAGCCGCGTTGCATTCCAGCCCCATGCGTACCTCCAGCAGGTCGTCGATGGTGGCGTCCTGAACCTCCATGGCCGCGGCCACCGGGTTGCCCATGCGCTTGTCCGGTGAGCGCACAAAGGTCCCCTGCCCCTGTTTGTGTTCCAACAGTCCGAGAACTTCGAGCTTGTTGATGGCATTGCGCACCGTGGTCCGGCTGACCCCCAGGGCTTGGGCCAGTTCGCGTTCCGGCAGGAGCTGTTCGCCCACTTTGAACTGCCCCCTGAAAATCAGCTCTCGAAGCTGTTCAAAGACCTGATCGGAAACTTTCTTGGGCTTGATCGGTTGTAAAGGCATGGGCATTTCTTTTCAGGCGCTCCCCATCAAGTTCGACCACATGTTTCACCCCCACTTCACCCCGGCCAGGAAAAAACCCGTCGCCGCGGATACGCGCATGCACGCCGGTCAACCGGCCGCCGTTGCCGATCCTGTTCCGCCAGGGGCCACAATGGTTATATTTACCAAAAAGCGGCTGATATCTAAAGTTTTTTATGCAACAAGGGTTGAACAACTTTGGGCCGGCGGCTGTCACCCAACACAAAGGCGGCGGATGACGCCCGCTGTATTCAATATGGGAATTGGGGGCAAGGCGTTCGATCCTCAGAACACCAAATGTATTCCAGCGGTTGAACGCCCTGCCCCGCCCTTTTTATTTACCACGGGATCGCGGTTACACCACGCCCTGGTCGATCATGGCGTCGGCCACCTTGACAAAGCCGGCGATGTTGGCGCCGTTGACATAGTTGCCCGGCGTGCCGTACTGCGCGGCCGCGTCCAGGCAGGTC
>JBFFHG010001060.1:0-1521 GCA_041557055.1 Desulfosarcinaceae bacterium | reverse complement strand
TAATTCATCATCTTCAATTTTAATTGCGAATTTCTCCTCAAGAAAAAGTACAAGTTCCAAAACGCCTGTTGAATCGATGATGCCTTCTTCGAGGAAGGAGGTGTCGTCGTTGAGACCTTCAGCATTACCGAAGAGAAAATTATCAATGATGAATTGTTTTATTTTGCTTTTTGAATCTGACATACTTTGACTCCTTTTAAGTATTTCCACGCAGGGCCGCTGAGAGTAGAGAGATCTATTGAGTTTATTTTTTTAATGCTTTTTAGCTATTGCCAGCTAAGGGTTCGTGCAAAAATCAGTCCCGTTTCAGGTGCCCGAATTTGGACTGGATCGACTTGATCTGAGGCTGCAAGATCGTTGCAATAGCGAGCTATTTTGAGGTCTCAAGCTCAAGTCCGGTGCAGTTGAAGAACGGGCCGGGACAGTCTGAAACCGGGATGCATAAAATGTGAAGTTATTTTTGTATGAGTTCTAAAGGTTTGCCGAGTTCTTATGCTTGTTTTACGATGATTCAATCTTTAATTTCGCTCACTTGTTCAATAAGCTGTGGTTTCAAGTGCAGGTAGCGGGTTGTGCTCCTCTTGGTATCAATGTCGTCGTAGACACGTTTGACTTGTTCCGGGGTCAGTCCGACCGTTTCGGCTATTTGACTCGGCGAGTAGCCGTTGTTTTTGCCGTAAAGGCATAAGTCCATTTTGTCGTAGGGCAGCGAAAAGTAGAACTCGTCCTGACCTTGAGCCAAGGAATATGTGTCTGTGGTTGGGGGTCTTTTGCGGACTTGTTCAGGCACGCCTATATGTTCAGCCAACTGATAGACCTGGGTTTTGTAGAGGTGGGCGATGGGTTTGATGTCGGCGGCGCCATCGCCTAATTTCACGAAAAAACCCTGGTCATATTCAAGGCGGTTGGGAGTGCCGGTGACGGCGTAATTCAGTCGATCGGCATGATAATATTCCAGCATTTTCCGCGTGCGTTGCTTAAAATTGGTGGCGGCCACGATTTCCAGATATGCTTTTAGCGGAAGCCGTTGTTTGACAATATTGCCGTCCGGTGATTGGGCCACAATTGAAAACAGGTTAAAGCCTTTATTTTCTAACGCGTTGGGAATGACGATTTTGGACTTCCATCCGTCACCATACTCAGGGATAGCTTGACGGACGGCATCATCATAGCGTTGGTAGAAGCCGGCAGCTTCAAGGATACCGGAAATATCCTCATGCGCTCGGTTGATTTTGAAGGCATCTGCTACGGATGTGCTGATTTCAAGTGTGTCATCCGATGAATGCCGTTCGGGCATTAAGAGAGCAAACACACGCTCCGGGCCAATGGCTTTCACGGCAAGGCCGACGGAGACACTGCTGTCGATGCCACCGGATAGGGCAACGATCAGGCCGCGGCGTTTGAGATGTTTGGTAAGAATGGTTCGGGTCTGTTCGCTGATTTTCCGAACCTCTTTGTCCGGATCGATTTTTAGAATTTCTCCTGAGAATCGTGGCTTGGTCATTGGGGGTACCTATTTGG
>JBFFHG010001059.1:0-1536 GCA_041557055.1 Desulfosarcinaceae bacterium | reverse complement strand
GCGGTGCCATTTGCGCAGGTACATGGGCCGCACGGCAATGCCCTGGGCATTCAAACCGGCGGCCACGGCCTCGGCCATCTTCTCGGTGCTGTGCCACATGGTGTCGTAGGCCACCACGGCCTTGGGTTTGGGGGTCTGCCGGCTCCACTCCACGTAGGCATTGATGATCTTGCCCGGATCTTTGCGCCAGATAATCCCGTGGTCCGGACAGATCATGTTGAACGCCAGCCCAAGCTCGGTCACCTTGTCCATCAGCTTCAAGGTCTGCGAGGCATAGAGCATGAGAATGTTGGCGTAATACTTCTGGGCATGGGGCATGATGGCGTCGCCGACCACATCGTCGTACTTTTCGAACCCGGCATAATGCTGGCCGAAGGCGTCACTGGAAAAGAGAATCTTTTCCTCTTTCAGGTAGGTGAACATGCTATCAGGCCAATGCAGCATGCGGGTCTCTAAAAAGGTCAGGGTGCGGCGGCCCAGGCTCAGCTCCTCGCCGTCCTGCACTGCATGATAATTCCACTTTTGGGGAAAATGTTTGGCCAGGCTCTTGGCGCCCATTTTTGAACAATAGAGCGGCTTGTCCTCTCCGATACGGTGCATCACCCGGGCCAGGCTTCCGGAGTGGTCCATTTCGGTGTGGTTGCTGATCATGAAATCGATTTTGCGCGGATCAATGATCCGGGAGATATTCTCCAGCAAGTTATCCGCAAACTCTTTTTTGACCGTATCGATCAGCGCCACTTTTTCATCCACGATTAAATACGCGTTGTAACTGGTCCCCAGGGGGGTGGAGTACCCATGAAAATCTTCAATGTTCCAGTCGTTCACGCCCACGTCGTATATGCCTTTGGCAATTTCAATTGGCTTCATCAACTTACCCTCTCATCTTCCTTTTCCATAAGCGGTTTCAAAATCTTGCCTTGATTAAACCAGATCAAGGGTTTTTAAACCGCTTCCGATCTATCCAGTTTTGACCAGCCAGGCGCAACCGGCCTGGCAGGGGTGGTTCACTTGGCCGCAACGGCCGAGACGCAGATGCCCTTTTTGCACGATAGGCAAGCAAAAAGGGCATCGGACCTTGACGTTTTAAGGTTATTCTTTCTCAAAATCGTCTTTACTGGCGCCGCATACCGGGCATTCCCACTCATCGGGCACATCTTCCCACTTGGTGCCGGGGTCCACATCATTGTCCGGATCACCTAGTTCAGGATCATAGACATAGCCACAAATCGTGCATACATAACGGTCCATAATTGTTTTCCTCCTTTAGTTGGTTGTCGCTGAAATAATTTTACATCTGCTCAATATATCTCTTCACCCGCACTTCAATCTGATCGCGAACTTTGCGCATCACATCCATGGATTGCCCTGCCGGGTCAGGCAAATCCCAATCCTGACGCCGGGCTCCCGGAACCAGGGGGCATTGTTCACCGCACCCCATGGTGATGATCTCATCCGGCGCCTGCCGGGCAATGGCGCTCTCCAATGCCCGGGTTGTCCGGAAAGCCATATCAATGCCCAGTTCCTGCATGGCCT
>JBFFHG010001058.1:0-1553 GCA_041557055.1 Desulfosarcinaceae bacterium | reverse complement strand
GTGTTTTTATAATTTTTTCATTGTTTACGGTTTTTATTTTACTGACTTTTATTTTTCAGTCAACTCGTTCAACCAAATTCATTTGGGAATAAAACGATTTGTTCTTCAAGTCATCTCAAAAAGCGGATTTTGGTTCAAGATCGAGGCGGATTCGAGTTTCAAACCGGAGGCATACGCCTGTATGTCGAGGATTTGAAACTCGGAGCCAACAACGATATTGGGCCAAAAGACTTTTTTGAAATGGCTTGTATTAACAAAATGTTTGCCTTCATGAGGCTATCGACAGCAGATTGCAATGTATAAAGGCCATATTGTTTCCGGAAAGAAAATTTTAACCGTTTTTGATCTTCACATCGGGATAAACAGCATGAATCAGTCGATGCATGTGCTTCGCGGCGTTGATTTCTGCTTGGAACGTAACTCTCAAACTGCAATCATGGGTGAGACCGGCTGCGGTAAATCTGTGTTGGCAATGTCTGTTTTTCGACTGTTACCGAAAAACGCTGCTGTTGCCGGTCACATCACCTTATTTGAAAATGTGGATCTGTTAACGGTTCCTTCCAAAGTAATGAGAGGTCTTCGCGGTACTTCCATGGTTCTTTTGCCTCAAAGTCCGCTGAGCCATTTAAATCCTGTCTTTACTGTTGGTGTTCATTTAAATGAGACGATCCGGCGGCAGAAAAAACTTCCTGTCAGAACGATTCGAAATCAAGCTTTGGAACTGATAGAAAAGGCTGGGGTTAAAGATCCTGTATCGGTATATAATGCATATCCCCATCAGCTTTCCGGTGGGATGGCGCAACGGGCACTGCTAAGCATTGGACTGGCGGGTAATCCTGCCTTGCTTATCGCAGATGAACCCACAAAAGGGTTAGATGCGGATGCCCGGGATCATTATCTTAACCTGACACAAACCTTATTCCATAAATCCGCGTTGTTAATAATCACCCACGATTTGACGGTGGCCGCTTCCTGCGAGCGGGTTATCATCATGTATGCAGGGCGAATTGTGGAAGATGGACCGGCCTCCGAAGTGTTACGATATCCTGAGCATCCGTACACAAAAGGGCTCATCGGCGCCCATCCGGATAACGGGCTTCATCCCATTGCAGGCAGCCCGTCAAGTCCGGGTGATAGTGAAAAGGGATGTGCCTTTTATCCCCGATGCAATTTAAAAACAGATAAATGCTTAATAACTTTTCCTGATGGAATTAAAAAGGGCCTCGTAACGGTTTGGTGCCACCATGCTTGAAGCTTTGATGCTGGAAAAACGTTATACCCGTGGAATTTTTAATAAGGTGATTTTTACAATCAGCGGCATCTCCTTTCATTTAAAGAGAGGCGAAATCGTGGGGCTTGTGGGCTCATCGGGCAGCGGCAAGACCACAGTTGGGCGGATGCTGGTGGGATTGACCAAGCCAACAAACGGCACCTTGAGAATTGATGAGATGGATATGTTGCCAATTCATAGAAAAAAGATTTGTTATTTGCGTCGAACAGTTCAAATGATATTTCAGCAACCCAATCTGGCTCTTGATCCAAAACACACCATT
>JBFFHG010001057.1:0-1565 GCA_041557055.1 Desulfosarcinaceae bacterium | reverse complement strand
CACGCGATCGTTGGCGGCGAGAAAATCGCGCTTCATCATCGCCATGCACAGGTGCTTGCGGTAACGCGGCGACCAGACCTGCGAGCGAATATCGCCGACCACGCGGCCCCCGGCTTCGAAGGTGGCGCTGTCGATCGACACCATGCTTCCGGCTTTGCCCGAGATCGGCAGGGATCTCGGGGTGCAACATGCCAATGACGTTCAACTGATCATATCCACACTGATTTTCGGTTTGTCCCTCGGCCAGATCATCTACGGCCCCTTGTCGGACAGCACGGGGCGCAAACCCGTGCTTTTTGTGGGGGGCGCCATCTTCATCATCGGGTGCGGGATTTCTCTTTTCACCACCAGTTTTGCAACCATGCTGGTCGGGCGGGTTTTACAGGGCATCGGCTCAGCCGGACCGCGTGCTGTGGTGGTGGCATTGATTCGGGATCAGTATGAGGGCCGCGCCATGGCGCGGGTGATGTCCAGCGTTATGGCTGTTTTTATCCTGGTTCCGGCCGTTGCCCCCACCATCGGCCAGGGGATTATCATGGTTGCCGGTTGGCGCGCGATTTTCGGCGTGCTTTTGATCCTGGCGCTGGCCGCCCTGGTATGGTTTGCCTTGCGGCAGCCGGAAACGCTTTTGCCGCAGCATCGTATTCCATTCTCCGTAAAACAGATCGCAAGGGCCATTGTTGAGGTATGCCGCAATCGTGTCGCCTTTGGTTATACGATTGTTACGGGTTTGATTCTAGGCGCATTTCTCGGATATCTCAATTCCGCCCAACAGATATTCCAAGAGCTGTACGGACTGGGCAGCCGGTTTCCGCTCCTTTTTGGCGTACTGGCGCTGGCCTTGGGCAGCGCATCGTTCTTCAACGCCCGCATCGTCATGCGATATGGCATGCGGCGGTTGATCGACCGGGCCATGAAGGCCCTCGCCGCACTTTCGGTCACTTATTTGGCCATGGTTTACTGGATGGGCGGCCACTCTCCATTGTGGATGATGATGACCTGTTTTATGCTGGCTTTTTTTTGTATTGGCATTTTGTTCGGCAATTTGAACGCCATTGCCATGACGCCGCTGGGACACATTGCCGGGACAGGTTCGGCCGTTGTCGGGTCACTATCCAACCTTATCTCCGTGCCCCTGGCCGTTTTAATCGGCAGATGCTACAACGGCACCACACTGCCTTTGATCGGCGGGTTTGCCGTTCTCAGTATCTTGTCCGTGTTCATCATTCGATGGATTGAAAACGAAAGAAAATAAGGGCCGCCCGGACACTATCCCCAACACTCAGATTGCGCAAGGCGACTCTATTAAAAGCGTTCCGAATCGTGTCGAACAGGGAAGGCAAGTCACCGTTTTCGGCCCATATTGCTGACGGCGATCATGAGAGAAGGGGCCAGCTTGGGAGGCAGATTTGCCTATTTCTGGATGGGCACACTGATTAATTTTCCCGAATTGATTTGAACTGATGTTATGCATGGAAAGGGAGCGGATATGAAGGGCAAAACAAATGATTTATGGGGCGCTACGGGAACGGTCCTGATACTTTTAGGGGGCGGGGTCTGGTGTG
>JBFFHG010001056.1:0-1607 GCA_041557055.1 Desulfosarcinaceae bacterium | reverse complement strand
GAGCGCCTCCAAATCGCCGCTATAGACGATCCGGCTATCTTTTCGCCCGTAGAATGCAACCATCTGAGGAATTAAGACCTCATCTGAAAAATCAAGAAACAACGCTCTTTCGTCATTTTTAAAAATCGTGAAAATCGCATCGGCTCTTCCATATTTGACCATCTTCACGGCCCGGGCCCAGGGCAACACTTCGATTGACACACGGTGACCGAGCTCCGCCATAATTCGATTGACAATCTCAACGGCGGCCCCTTTGGGCCGGCCGGTGTTATCTTTAAACTCCAGCGGGGGATATTCGAGGGTTACAAAATAATACTCTGCCGCCCGGATATCCGCCGCCCCAAAAAACAAAATCATAATGAGCAATGGCAATTGGACGATGGTTATTCTTTTCATTGCAACAATTTATTTTTCAAGGTTATCGGCCCTGAAAGCCGGCCGAATATTGTAAAAAAGGCCGCAATGATGATGCGGCCTTATTCTTTTCACCTGTTGGGAATCTCCCTGAGCGTTTTATCGTTTTGCGCGCATCCGCCGCATTGCGATGGAGAAGGATTCGCGCATACGCTCAAACGCATCGGCCAGGATTTTAATCTCATCGTTGTGTTTGGCTTTCAAGATATACACGTCCATATTTCCGGAACAGATTTGGTCCGCCGCCTCGGCCAAATGGATCAGGGGCTTGGTGAGCCTTCTTGAAAAAAGGATCGAAACCACGGTCCCCAAAAGCATGGAGGTCAACATAACAGCAATGAGAACCAATTGATTTCTACGGATATTGCCCTTAATCCGCAGATCGGAAATACCCACCCGCACGACCCCATTATCACCCAATAAGGATACGGCCGCTTCACGAATGCCGCGCTGGCCGGTATCATAATAGGTGAATCGAGGTTCTGTGCCGGTCCCGGGCGCCGCAGATTTGGACAACGCCTCGGGAAGGCCTTCCGACAAATTATGCAAAAGCAACTGTTTGCCCTGGAAACTGGTGATAATATATGCCACATCAGGATCAAGTTGCGCCAAATCACGGACCAACTTGTTGAACACATCCAATTTTTTCCCCAAAATGGGTGTGGTTCCCGATGCCACAACGCTTTTGGCCACGGTTAAAGCGCGGTTTTCAAGCTCGACAGTTGATTGCCCGACAAAAATCCAATTAACCACAAGAAATAAGCATAGGAACGAGATGGACAACAACAGGCTGTAAACCATACCAAATCGCCATTTGATGCTGAACATCTTTTGCGTTTTCTTTTTGCGGGGCAATGAATTGTCCGTTTTGGTATCATAACTGCTCTTTTCAGTCAATTGGTCGTTTTGCTTCATTTCAACCTCACACCTTGATTTCATCGATTATTGGAATCGCATAAGCCTGGGCATTTACGATTGCCCCCATTGGAGTTACATCAAAATGTCACCTCATCACTGCCAGACAATTTGCCGGGAAGAGAGGTCAAAGGGCCAGACCGTATGGTATTTTTGTTGTTGAATCTGCACGATGATACCTTGCCCAAGCGTGTTTTGATGCGTTACCGGGTCAAACCGGATCCCTTTCCACGGCATGATTAGCTGATCGCCGGGCAAATCGGTTTTTTCCAACGCTT
>JBFFHG010001055.1:0-1611 GCA_041557055.1 Desulfosarcinaceae bacterium | reverse complement strand
CCAAGTCCTTGTCTCCCGGTTCAATCGCCAGCGCGTTGTCCAGGCATGCCTGGGCCTCGGCATAGTTTCCAAGATGGTAAAGGACTTGGCTTTTGCCATACCAGGCGGCATACCAGTTGCGATCCTTTTGCAGCGCCGTATCAAAGCATTGCAAAGCTTCGGTATAGCGTTTCAGATCCAACAGGCAGTTTCCCTTGCTCGTCCAGGGCGGGCAGTGCCCGGGATCACAACGGATGGCATGGTCGTAGCATTCAAGGGCTTTTTTAAAATTGCCCCCATATCTTAGCGCGCGGCCTTTGTTGCTCCAGTTCATCACCCAGTTCGGGCTCAAGGCAATCGAGCGGTCAAAGCATATGAACGCCTCCTCAAAGCGGTTGAGATCCGTATAAAAGACCCCTTCGCTGTTCCAGATGGCCGCATCCGCCCCATAGACCTTGCGCGCTTTCTGAATCAGGTCAAGCGCTTGGGCTGTATTGCCCAGGCGGTACTGCGCTGTGGCCTGATCCACGAGCCTGCGATCGGGCAAATTTTTATTCTCTTTTGGATAGGATTGGTGACGGTCATCGAGCAGCGCATGGTTGAAGGCCATGGGATTTTCAGGCAAGGCGAGTATGGCTTGCCGAAGCTCGTCAAATCCGCGGAAACGTTCCTGCGGGTCAAAAGAGAGGCAGGTTTGCATGATCCCATCGAATGGGGAGCCGAGGGCCGGTATCTGCTGCGCCCTTCGAATCTCCAGGTTGTCTTGCTCATACTGCCATGGCTCCGAAATCAGGGCCGCCGTCAAGGGGGGCGTTGGCCGGCCGGTAAGCATTTGATACAGAATCAGGCCGAACCCATAAATATCGCTGCGAATATCTCCGGTTTCACCCTCGATGATTTCCGGGGCGATATAACCGGGGGTGCCGACCACCTTTCCGATCACGGAAAGCCCGTTGCAGGATGCCGGCTGGATCGACGAAGAAAAGGCTTGCGGTGCCTGCTGTGAAAAGCTGACCCTGGACAGGCCGAAATCGGTTATCTTGAGATTCCGGTCAGCGGTGATCATCAGATTGTCGGGTTTCAGATCGCAATGACTGGACAGCCCCTTGGATTGCATGTGCGCCATCCCCTCACACAAGTTGACGGCCCAACGGGAGACCAGTGATACCGGGAGGGGTCGGCCGGTCAGGTAATGGCGCAGGGTATTCCGACCGGCCATGTCGGGCGTCACATATTCCATGAAAATGTAAAGTTGGCTGCCGAACAATTCGATGTAATGGACATTGACGATATTGGGGTGTGCACCCAGGTGGTACCAGAACTCCGCCTCTTTGCGGAGCATTTTGCGCACTTTTGCATTGTTGACGAATTGGGGTTGAAATGTTTTGGCCGCCAGGGTGGTCCCGGCTTCACGATCGTGGACCACATAGACAATCCCCATGCCCGAGCGGCCGCGGCCGCCCAGCACCTGGCGCACAAGCCATCGCCCGTGAATTTTATCGCCGACACCGTATTTCACGCCGGGCGCGTTTTGATTTGATGGACTTTCAATCTTCATTCGACCTGTTCCGATTCAGTCCGGAACACAACGGCTGAATTTTCAAGGCCCCCGACCAAAACGAGGGGGCCGTT
>JBFFHG010001054.1:0-1613 GCA_041557055.1 Desulfosarcinaceae bacterium | reverse complement strand
TGGAAGACCGGCCACCACATCCGTATCCACTTTGATGCGTGCAATGGCCGTCGCAAGAAGTATGGTGATCATCAATAGGGTAACAATCAGCAGGGCGTAATTTGGTTTTTTAGTATGCATGGTCCATGAACAACTCAAGGCCCTAATAACCGATCCATATCAGCCAGCCGGCGACGGCCGATATCGCCAGCAGGTGCAACAACAGAATCATTCTGAAATTGCGGTGGCAGCGTTCGTTCATTCTCTGAATGAATTGAAGGCCACCGCATAGCCTGCGCAATAGATCCAGTCTCTTGAGCCGGTGATTGTCCGACCTGGCATTGCTCTGAAACGCAATTGACGGATATATGGCGTAGGCACGCTGAACAAGGTCGCGTAACATAGCATCAAACGGTTTGCCGGACCATTGAATTTTTATCAGTTTTTCTGCAAACGGGCGTTTCAGCACATAGGCATGGGCCAAACTGCTATAGTGGATTTTACGAACCGCCGGCGAGGCGGTGGACCAACTGCCGGAAACCAGGCATCCCAGGAAGAGAACCTCCCATTGGTCAAGTCTATTTATAAACTGAACGCTTTGATTCACCCGCTCGGGATCGAAATTTTCAAAGACGACATCGTCTTCGAAAACCGCGATGCATTGAGCATTGGATTCAAGCCCTTTTTGGATACAGCGCATGTGGGACAAAAAAATGCCCTGTTCGCTGTTTTGCGGGTGCTGTTCGGCCGTTACGTATTCCATCCGTTTCAACAGGCCGACCTTGTGGAACTGCAATTCTGAAAGACGCCGCCGATCTGTGCGGTGTTTCAGGTTGATGCAATAACATCTGTCGAAATAATTCCAGCAGTTCATATGGATTCGGAACAATCCGTTTTTTTTATTTGGCATTTGTCATTATGATGGCATATTAAGCGCCAACTGATTACCATAACCTTGAGGCGGCGTTCAATTTTTTTTATCGTCAGCGCTTGTTGTCGGAGACGATTGTACGGAAAAATGAAGTTTATAAGAAACTGGATAAAGAAGCAAATTGAGCGTGTGGCCGATACAGCCTTTGTGCGCCGGGCTGTAAGGGAACGGGCTGATTTGAGCGCATTTAAAGAGAGACCCTCCTTGCGGGTGATCGCAGGGGTGGGCGCCATCATATTCAGCTATGTTATCGGATGGCCGCTGATCGGCGCACTGGGGGCTGCCGCTGTATATTTTGACAAGCCTCTGGTGGTGGTCGGCGCACCGGCAGCCTATGGATTGTCCCATCTGGTGTTTTTATCGGGAATGTACCTGGCAGGCGCCAAATACAGTATGATTGTTATTCGCTGGGCTGTGCGGGTCACAGTATTGAAACTGCTCAACCGTTATTCATAGGGAGGAATGAATGAAAATTTCAGTCGCGGTCGTGTTGGGTTTTCTGTTTATGTTTTCAGCCTTCGGCATGGTGTGTCAAAGTCCGGCTGATACAATTGAAAAGGTCAAAGATGCCTCCAAAGAGGCTGCCGGGCAGATCAGGGAGGGCGCTGTTCAAACCGGGCAGATAGCCGTTGAAACCGGCAAAAAGGCTAAAGAGGGCTCCCGGGAGGCCTGGTCGGAAATTAAGCACAATACCGTCAAAGCA
>JBFFHG010001053.1:0-1626 GCA_041557055.1 Desulfosarcinaceae bacterium | reverse complement strand
GTGCTCCAGATAGCAAAAGAAGATCATTTGTACGCTGATGAGGCGTAGGCCGATCGGCGCCTTTTTCCAATTGAAACACTTCGGTGCAGCTTGCATCTATCCTGAACCGCCCTGTTCGGAATCCAAGAATTCCTGAATCCGCTGATGCCGTACACCGGCAATCACTGTTTTTTATGGCCGGTGCAAAAACAGGGTCTGGGTCGGGTAAGCGAATTCGATGCCGTCCTGGCTGAACTGCCTGAAGATTTCCAGGTTGGTGGCCTGTTGAATATCCATGTAAATTGTATAGTCGGGATTGTGAATCCAATATACCACCTCGAACTTGAGGGCATAGTCGCCGTATTCCTTGAAGTGGGCGCGGTCGAAACGCACCTGGGAGTTGCTTTCAACGGCTTCGCGAATCATTTCCGGAATGCGGATGATTTTTTCATAAGGCGTCTGGTAGACCACGCCGATGGAGAAAACCACCCGTCTTTCATACATCCGTTTATAATTGCGGATGCGGCTTTTAAGCATATCGGCGTTGGAAAAGATCAGTTGTTCGCCCGACAGGCTGCGGATGCGGGTGGTTTTCAGCCCCACATGCTCCACCGTGCCCAAATATTCGTCGATGATGATGAAGTCGCCGATGACAAAGGGTTTGTCAAGGACGATGGAGAAAGAGGCAAAAAGGTCACCAAGGATATTCTGAATCGCCAGGGCCACGGCAATGCCGCTGATGCCGAGTCCTGCGATAAGGGTGGTGATGTTGATTCCCAGGTTATCCAGGCCGATGAGAAGCAGTGTCAACCAGATGATCATGCGCAGCACAAAGCTCACCGATGTCAAGGTGGTGACGGCACCGGCATTGCTTTCGATCTTTTTCGTTCGAAAGCGGCTCACCCAGAAATTTATGGCGTGCGAACTCAGGACGGCCGTCTGGAGCAGAGCCGCGATGCCAACCGTGTGGCTTAGAATCGCCTGGGCTGAGTTGGGCAGCGAGATTTTCAGGGAGCCGATATAGAGTGCCAGAATAAAGAAAAATACGATGTTCAGTCGATCGATCAGTTCGGCCAGCAGATCGTCCCAGATGGTAATGGTCTTGGCGGCAAAGGCAGCCAGTTTTTTATGGATAATGCGCGTGGCCACCTGGGCGGTCAGGTAGAAAATCACCGCAATGCCGATGGCCATCAGCCAATCTTCCAGGCGGATATCATAGAAGATGATTTTTGGAAACATGGTCCTCCCTTGTTGCTTTTGTCCATAGGAAGCCCCACCCATAATACCAATCCCGTTTGGTGTCAAACCCGCGTCAGGTCAGGATCTTGTTATCTTGTTTGAGATACTGTTCCATTATACCGAAATTGTGGTGTTTTGCTCAATGGCACCGCTTTGATTGACGGCCGCTGCAAGCTTGTCCGGAATTCAAATCAACAGCCGGATCGGCACCCCATAAAATCCGGGCTTGCATTGCCACCATACCCTGTATATTATACTTTTTATAACTAGTGTCCATCCACAAATAGGCAAATTGGGTCGAGATCAAGGGCTGCAAAAAATTTTACCGCAGGTATCTGGTTGATATTGCGAGGATAAAATTTTGAGCACAACGCAGAGATCGGGCAAATTGGCCATTTGTGGATGGGC
>JBFFHG010001052.1:0-1635 GCA_041557055.1 Desulfosarcinaceae bacterium | reverse complement strand
GGCCGCAAAATGTCAAAATTGCCGGTTGCCATCGGGTGTTTGTCATTCTAAGGTAGGGGCATGGTTTCCCCATCCCGGTATATTCCGGCCGTTCCCGGCACCTATGCGCTGGTATTGCGCCTTTCCGCTCAAAGGCGTTTGCGGATTGGGCGGTTGGGATTATTGACCTTTTCACCGGGATGGTATGCCTATGTGGGGAGCGCTTTTGGTCCGGGTGGTTTGGCTGCACGGTTGGGCCGTCATCTCCGTTTATCGAAAAAGCCCCACTGGCATATCGATCACCTGAGAGCCGCTGCCAGGGTGGCGGGCATGTGGCTTGCCCCTGATTCAAAACGCCGGGAGCATCTCTGGGCGGGGATGTTGGCTGACGCGCCCTTTAACGGAAGGCCCATTGCCGGTTTCGGGGCCTCGGACTGCCGCTGCGGTTCCCATCTTTTTCATTTTCCCCGCCCCCCTGAACCAGAACGTGCCGCCGGCCGCCTCAGCGCCGGGTGGATTCCCTTCGGGCCGGTGGGAGAGAAGCGCTCAATTCAGCATGAAAGGCCTAAATCCCAGTGAAATCCATCATCGACAGCCATCTCCATCTGGATTTGATTGATCAAGCCCATCCTCAACGGATTCAGTGGCTGCTTGATCATCACTGCACCGTCATCTCGTGGGCATTCTCGCCGGAAATCGGAACGTTCCGGGCGCTTAACAGCTATCTGCGCCGCCAAAAGGCGACGGTGGGGCGTATCCATCGGGAAACGGGTTTGTCTTGTTACTACCTTTCCGGCATTCATCCGCGCTGTATTCCTCAGAACCTGAGTCCCGGCGATGTGGCGCACCTTCTGGCGCCCATGCTGGAAGATCCGCTTTGTCTGGGAATCGGTGAAATCGGCCTTGAGTGCGCATCCATGCGGGAACAGGAAGTGCTTACCGCTCAGCTTGAGTTGGCGCGTTCACTGAAAGGAAGGTCCCTTTGTATCGGCGTGCATACGCCACGCTCCAATAACACGGCTGTGACCCGCCGGACGCTGGATATTTTAAAGGATTTTCATGATTTGATGCAGGATGTGGTGGTGGATCACTGCTCTGCCGAGACCCTGGGGCTTGTGCTCGATGCGGGCTTCCGGGCCGGTATCACCCTGAGTCCGTCCAAGACTTCGTTGACGGAATTTGTCAAAATGGCGGCCTCAAGGGCGGATGCCCGCCAACGCCTGATGTGCAACACCGATAGCGGCATGGAATTTTACGAAGACCTTGTTGCTGCAACGACGTCTGCAGAGCTGCCGGCGGATGTCAAGGCCGCCGTTTTCCATGACAACGCCGCCGGGTTTTTTTTCAAGGGCGTGCAAAAACGGTAATCGGTATTTTATGCATTCCGGCTTCAGGCCGCCCCTGCCCGATTTCAACCTTGGCTTTTATAAAATCACTTTTCCTGTGGTTTTGTCGTTTCGCATTGAACAAATCCGGCCCAAACCCGACCCGGGCGCCTGAACACCAACTCTTGCGCGTTGCCTAGAAGTCGATGATGCCCGTAAAATTATGGGGCGTCACTTTGGACAGCTCCGCCTTGATCTGATCGGGTACATTCAATCCGGAAATAAAACCGGCAATGGCATCGGCATCAATGACCCCATGGGTGCGCGTAAG
>JBFFHG010001051.1:0-1645 GCA_041557055.1 Desulfosarcinaceae bacterium | reverse complement strand
GTGGATCTCAATCATCCGATTACCATCGTCAAGGTGGATTACTACGAAACCCAGGGCAAGTTCCTGCGCAGCTATCTGGAAAAGCCGGTGGCGCTCGAGCCCCTGGAATCCACCCGGTATATTGTGCCTCAGAAAGATAAAGCCGGCGGGTCGGGCGCCAATTTCATCGTGGCGTGGAAAGCGGATAAAGCGATCAACGCTCCCATTGTTGAATCGGTAATGATCGGAACCCAGTCTCAGCAAGGCATTTCATTTACTTCCAGAGGTCAGGTTATTGATATTCTACCATGAGCGCTGGCCGCTTTTTTATGAAGACAACCACCTGTTGGTCGTTTATAAGCCGGCGGGCCTGATTATGCAGCGCGATCACAAGAACAAGGCCAACTTGCTGGATTTGGCAAAATTGTGGATCAAGGCGCGCCATGATAAACCGGGCAATGTCTTTGCCGGTATGGTTCACCGCCTGGACGGACCCGTGGCCGGGGTGGTGGTGATGGCCCGGACCTCCAAGGCGGCTTCGCGGCTCAGCGAGCAGTTCCGCCGAGGCACAATCGATAAGCAATATCTGGCGGTGGTCGAAGGGCGGCCGCCCAAAGAGGCGGCGCGGTTGCACAATTATATGGCGCGCGCCGGTCGCCTCAGCCGGATTGCCGCGCCGGACACCCCGGGTTGTCAAAGCGCCGTTTTGCGATATCGCTTGCTGGCCGGCCTGGAAAAACGCAGTCTGTTGGAAATCACCTTGGAAACCGGCCGCCGGCATCAGATTCGTCTGCAGTTGGCCAACCTGGGATGTTCCATTGCAGGGGATGTAAATTATGGGGCTTTCCAAGCCATGCCCCAAGGCAGGATCGCCCTGCTGGCTCATCGGGTGTCGCTGGACCATCCCGTCCGGGGGGAGCGGCTGCACTTTGAAACACCCCTTCCGCAGGGGTGGCCCTGGCCGCAGGCACGGGAAGATCTTCAAAACAGACCCCTGTGGACCATTGAGGCATATGAAAAAGCGGGATTGATGCTTCCGCTTACAGCCCAATGAAACAGTGATCCCGCCTGGTTCGGGCTGCCTTAAAAAAACAGTTTCCGCCGAGGATAAACCAGGAAATCGTCTCGACCCGCCATTTGGGGGATGCATGGGGCGCTGCCGTCTTGCATAACGGTTTTAAATATGAATCTATTGTTATGCTCAAAGGAGGCGTTGCCGTGACGAAGTTTAAAAATGCCATGGAGGTTTTCAAGCTGCTGGCAAAAACCAATTGCCGGGATTGCGAAGAACCCACCTGTCTGGCCTTTTCCGTTGCCGTGTTCAAAGGCCAGAAGGCGTTGACCCGTTGCCCCCATCTGGATCCCCAAATCATAGATAAATATGGAACGACGGCTCCGGCCGGGGAAAACAAAACAGCTTCGGTTACGGACATGGAGGCCCATCTGGAGCAGTTGAAGCATCAGATACAGGCCGTGGATCTGGCTGAAGCGGCCACCCGCCTGGGCGGCCGGTATGCCAACGGCAAGCTGACCATCAAGATCCTGGGCAAAGACTTCAGCGTGGACGCTTCCGGAAGGCTCTTTTCGGATATTCATATTCATGGATGGATTGCCCTGCCGTTTTTCCATTACATTCTCAAAGGGCAGGGCACGCCCCTTTCCGGTC
>JBFFHG010001050.1:0-1650 GCA_041557055.1 Desulfosarcinaceae bacterium | reverse complement strand
AGGAGACCGTGAAAATCACTGCCGCCGGTCGCCAACAGGCCGTACTTTTCAGTCATCTCCAGATACCGGGTTACAGCCTGGGGCGAGTGTTTGGGATAGTAGACCTCCAACCCCTTGAGGCCGATGTCGCACAGCCGCTCAACCATGGCGGCCAGTTGATCAGGCCCCGGGCATGGAATCAGGCCCGGGTGGGCCAGTACCGGAATACCGCCGGCGGCAAAAATCAGCTCAAATGCCTGCCGGCACCCCAAACGCTCCTTGTTTACATAGGCCGGACGATCTTTTCCCAGATATTTTTGAAAGGCCTCTTCAACATCAGCGACAATTCCGGCTTTGATCATGGCGCTGGCGACGTGGGGGCGGCTTGCGGCGCCTTCACCCACTTCGGCCATCACTTGTTCCACCGTCAGCGATACTCCCAATTGATGCAACCGGTCAAGCATTTGAAGGGTTCGTTTGTCGCGTATCTGTTGAAATTTTTTTAAGGTTTGCTCAAGCTCCGGGTGGTTTGGATCAACGCCGTAACCAAGGATGTGCAGACTGCCGCCGATGTTGCATCCAGTTGGGGGCTGGACGCTGATTTCGACGCCGGTGATAAAACGAAGGGGCGGCGGAATATGAGACTCAAAGGCCTCACGTGAACCGTCCAGGGTGTCATGGTCGGTGATCGCGATGGCTTGCAGCCCTGATCGGGCCGCCATGACTATGATTTCAGACGGTGAATAGGTGCCGTCCGATGCAGTGGAGTGAATGTGGAGATCAATTCCCCCGCATTGCTCAGATTCCAAGGGCTTTCTCGAAGGCTTCCTCTTTGGTTTTACAATCAATGCATTGCGTGGTCACCGGCCGGGCTTTGAGTCGCTCGACCGAGATCTCTTCACCGCACGACTCGCAAATGCCGAACGTGCTGTTTTCAATGCGTTCCAAAGCTTTTTTGATTTTTTTGATCAGCTTGTGCTCCCGATCACGGATGCGAAGCATGAAGTTGCGATCAGATTCCAATGTCGCACGATCGGTGGGGTCCGGAAAATTCTCCTTTTGCTCGGTCATTCCGGAAACGGTGTCGCCCGCCTGACTTAGCAGCTCCTTGAGGCGAGTATGCAGAAGCTCTTCAAAAAATTTGAGATCTTTTTTTTTCATAGGCCACTCTCTCTGAGCACAGGTTGTTGGTTTTGTAAAAATAAGTTTGGTAGCACGATACAATCCATTTTGTAAATATAAAATATCATTCATTACCCTCGGTCTGTCAACCTTGACCTGTTCATTACCCGGATATTCTATACGGGGACGGGCAATCCAGGGGGATGGCGACCCGACGGCCTGACAAAATCACTGCGGCAAGCGATTAATTGCTTGAAGCAAGCCGGGTTCAAAGAATAGAATCTTAAAGACCAGGGGCGGGCTGAAGCCAAGGCTCTGGTCAACGAGATTCGAATTTGAAGAAAGGTGTGAAGCATGACGCAGACAGAAAAAAAGTATGATACGGATTACCGGCTGGTGACCATTAAAACCAGCGACGGCGCCACGGTCCAGGGGCGGGTGAATATTTTACCCAATCAAAGGGTGTCGGACCTTTTCAATTTGCACAAAGGGCCCTTTGTGGTGATGGTGGATGTGAACTATGGTGATGTGAGCGGTAAGATTTTGTTT
>JBFFHG010001049.1:0-1664 GCA_041557055.1 Desulfosarcinaceae bacterium | reverse complement strand
GTGGACTGCCCTGACCCGGATTCCCTATGGCCAGGTGGTGTCGTACAAGGCCATTGCCCAGGCCATCGACAATCCCAAGGCCGTGCGGGCCGTGGGCGGCGCCAATGCCGGAAACCCCATTCCCATTGTGGTGCCCTGCCACCGGGTGATCGGCAGCAGCGGGGCGTTGATCGGGTTCGGCGGCGGCCTGGAAACCAAATCAAGGCTGATCGAACTGGAAAAGCGGCATGGCGGATAGCATCGCCTGTTTTCATCCCGCCCTGTCCGGATCCCCCGGCAAGGGGCGGGTTTGATGCCGATGGCAGTGGCAATGGCGGTTTAACTTGATCCTTTTTTACTGAATTGCCGTTTGCGCTTTTTTGAGGTTGTCGTAGGCCCGGGTATAGAAGCGCGGGGTGATGGCGATGGCTTTTTCAAAGCTATGGATGGCGGCTTCATATTTTCCAGCCAGCAGATACATGCAGCCCAGGTTGTTGTGGGCCCGGGCTTCGCCGACACCGTTTCTGAAAGCTTCAAACGCTTCGGCATAACGTCCCATGGCCGCCAGGGAGGCGCCGAGGTTGTTGAATACCTTGGTCTGGGTGAATTTTAATCGGATGGCCCGCCTAAACGACGCCACCGCCTGGCCATGACGGCCGGCCAAAGCGTATGAGACCCCCATGTTATTGTGCAAAAGCCCATGTCCAGGCTTGATGGCGATGGCTTTTCCAAAGGCTTGGGCGGCCAGATCGGGCTCCTTCTGAATGTCATGGATCTGCCCCTGATAGTTGTATGCCTGCCATAGGTTCGGGTCCGCGGTCAACGCTTTGGCAAAATAGTTTTGGGCCTGGGCGTATTCTCCTTTATCATAATGAATCATGCCCATCACTTCCCAGGCGGCTGCCGGTTCCGGTTTGCGGTTCATCGCCATTTTGATCAACTTCAAAGCGTCATCATGAAAGCCCCCATGAGTCAGAACACGGGCCATTTTAACCTGAATATCCGCATTGTCCGGTTCTTTGGCCAGGGCCTGTTCATATTTTGCATAAGCACCGGCGAGCCGGCCTTTGTGCATTAAATCGTCGCCGTATTCTTCAAGCGCTTTTGCGCTCATTTCCTGGGAAAGCGCGACCGGCTGCTTTTGCGTTGCGTGCTCCGGCGACTGGTTCTCGGGCAGGTACCGCATATGTTTGTAAAAGGGGTTGCCGTAGCCCAGTTGTTTGTTCTTGGCGGCGCAGCCGCCCACCACCATCGGCAGGACCAGAACAAAGAGCGCTCCAAGACCGAGGATGCGCCTTGAAGAATACTTAGAGTTTGGATGCATGTGCCCTCCTTTGCGCGTAATGCTGCTATCGGTCGATAATGTTTTGCCAGATGCGAATGGCCGCCGGCCCCAAAATTACAGTGAATAACGAGGGGAAGATAAACAGAATGAGGGGGAAAACCAGTTTGACGGGAATTTTCGAGGCCAACTCCTCGGCCCTTTGATAACGCTGGGTTCGGTAGGCATCGGAAAAGACCCTTAGAGAGGCGGCCATGCTGGTGCCGAACTTGTCGGTTTGGATCAGCAATGTGACCAGGGCGTTCATCTCTTCCAGACCGGATCGCAATGCCAGATCGCGCAAGGCATCCGACCGTGATTTGCCGGCCCGAAGCTCCAGGTTCATCAGCTTTAACTCATCGCT
>JBFFHG010001048.1:0-1671 GCA_041557055.1 Desulfosarcinaceae bacterium | reverse complement strand
GGTTGACAATACTCCTTATCGGTGCCGGAACTTTTTTGATCCGTTTGTCCTTTATCCAATTGGTTGGAGCCGTTGAAGTACCCAAGAACATATTAAAAATTCTTCGGTTTATACCGCCGGCGGTCCTGTCGGCGCTGATTCTGCCCGCGGTGCTGTTTAGAAACGGATATTTGGAGATCTCATTTTTCAATGGTCGGATTGTGGCCATCGTGATTGCGGCTTTTGTATCCCTCATGACCAAAAACACTTTGTTGACCATTTGCTCAGGTTTGATCACGTTGTGGATTTATCAATCCGTAACTTAGGTGGTTTCCCAACGGATTGATATTTAAAAGACTAATGGTGGTTTAGATGAAAACAGTTGAAATGAAAAATTCACCTCGAATTAAACGCCTATA
Source organism: Desulfosarcinaceae bacterium (assembly GCA_041557055.1). Lineage (GTDB taxonomy): Bacteria > Desulfobacterota > Desulfobacteria > Desulfobacterales > Desulfosarcinaceae > JARRKU01. The sequence goes on along the minus strand of JBFFHG010001048.1, from coordinate 1,273 downwards.
CAAGAGGCTCATCAATTCAATTCCAAGCATTTCTGCTGAACGGGCGAAACTATATACCGAGGGCGTAACCGCTGCTGCCGGAAAACCTTTGTTTCTACAGCGTGCACACGGTTTTGACCGGGTGCTTCGTCATATGACGGTGATAATCAATGAGGATGAACTCATTGTGGGTAATATGACGGAAAAGGACCGTGGCGCCATGGCGACACCGGAATACGGGTGGCAGTGGATGGCCAAGGAGTTGGACCTTTTCGCCACCCGAAAAGCCGATCCGCTTCAGATTTGCGAAGAGGACAAAAGCGTCCTGCGCACCGTTTTTTCATTCTGGGAAGGTAAAAGTGTGGAAGAGACAGTCAATCAGCGTCTTTCGAGTGAAATGAAGGATGCAATGGCTGCCGGCCTGACAACTTTGGGCGGACATGCCACCTCTATCGGCAATATCGCCCCGGATTATGAGACGGTCCTGAGGGAGGGATTGTCCGGTGTTAAAACGCGGATAAAAAAACACCTTCAGGCCGTCGCATATCATGATATCGGCGATGGTGAAAAAGTCATTTTCCATGAATCGGCGCTGGTGGTCTTGGATGCTGCCATTGCGTTCGCCAAACGGTTCAGCATATTGGCGCGGGAAATGGCTGATAAAGCGACAAACGTTCATCGTAAAGAAGAATTGTCGCAGATTGCAAAGATATGTGACCGCGTCCCTTGCCATCCGGCAAGTACTTTTTACGAGGCCTTGCAGTCTTTGTGGATGATGCATTTGATGATCAGCATCGAATCCAACCCCCACGGACTGCTGCTTGGTCGTATGGACCGGTATCTATGGCCCTATTATCAACAAGATTTGCAAGCCGGGCGCATCTGCCCCAAGAGCGCCAAGGAGTTGCTTGGCTGTTTCTGGATTAAAGTCACCGAGCTTATCAAAATCAGGGATCAATTTTACAGTGAGGCGTTCAGTGGGTTCCCCCTGTTTCAGGTGGCCGTGGTCGGCGGCCTGGATGAGCACGGCAAGGATATCACCAATGATCTGTCATATCTGATTCTGGATGTTGTCGATTCTGTGAGGACCACCCAGCCCTCCATATCATTGAGGTGTCATGAAAGGACCCCGTCACAGTTGTTAAAATCAGCCTGCAAGGTCGTCAAAGCAGGACTCGGCATTCCCGCTTTTGTCAATGACGGCGTGATCATTCCCAAGATGATCCTGCGCGGGGCCACGCTTTCCGAGGCCCGCAACTATGTGACCAACTGCATTGAACCTGAAATTCCCGGC
>JBFFHG010001047.1:0-1678 GCA_041557055.1 Desulfosarcinaceae bacterium | reverse complement strand
CGGCTTTCATAAAGGCAAAGGTGTCTTTTGTCACCAGGTAGTTCACGACGACGCTGAATCCATGGTTTTTGGCAAGCCGGATGGCTTCCAAAGCGATGTAACGCTCACGGTTTGTGTAGTACTTATGATGTTTTTCCGGAAACAGGGTGATGCGGATGGATTCGATGCCGGCTTTTGCAAGCAGTGGCAGAAAATCGTGGCAACGTTCATGGATGACAATACCGTTGGTGGAAATTTGCCGAATGCCGCATTTTTTAAGTAAACGCAGGTAGGGCCAGTAAGCCGGCAGCCATTCGTTGACAATCGGATGGACATAGAACCCGTCTTTCATGAACATATCGATGATCGCTTCAGCCTCTGCAAATTCAACGCCGCCCTTGTTTGCGCCGCTGCCCTGGTAGCAGTAGCGGCAGCAGGAATTGCATTCGCGGGTCATCCAAAAAAAGAGGTCCTTTTTATGAAAACCGTTGTATTTTTCAGGATCTCCCAAAATTTCGTAAACCGAATCCCTGAGATTGTTCATCAGTCCGTTGTAATCGGCGTAGTTTTGGATCTTTTTTTGTTTGGATAAATGGTTTGCCTGTTGCATTGGTAACTCCATCCCTTTGATAATTGTTAAACATTATTTGAGCTGGTTATGCAATGCTTGGTTGTCTGTATGCCATGTTGTTTTGAAACCACTTCTAAAGACTTGACTGAAGCGCTGCGGCGCATTGCTGGACAGGGCAGGGCCGATTCAAGGATTTCGGCAAGATGATGGACCTGAGGCTTTTTCAAGATGGAGAAATGGTTGCCGGCAAGGGGCCTTATTTCCGGCAAGCGGCTGCAATGGCGGCCCCATCCCAGGTCGGAAAGTCGGTTGAATTTGTTCATGAGTTCCAGGTGAATTCCGCCGACATGGGCGGCTTCTTTAAGATGGCATGCTTCAAAACTGGTTTGCGCTTTGATCAGCAACACCGGGCCGGTATACGGGGCCGGTGAGAAGCGGCTGAGTTCCCGGTAAGTGGTTTCATAAACCTGAAAGATTGCTTCCACAAAGCCGGTCTCAAAATCCTTTGAGAGTTGGCCTGTCATTCGGGCGCATTCGAATACGGACTGAATCAGCTCAACCCGTGAGAATGCCGTCAGGTGGTTACGAATGCTGTCGCTTGGCGCCAATCTATGAAGCCGGCGATAGGGTTCAAACAGAGTCAGTTCTCCAAAATCCCTTAGAAAATCGAAGTAAATGTCGGCGTTCTCTTGTATCGGCGGATATTCGGTGGGGGCCAGACTTTCAATAAGAATCAGCTTTTCGACCCGATGGCCTAAAGTCGAGAGCCGGGTGGCGATTTCCCAGGCAATTGTCCCGCCGGTACAGAAACCACCGAGGCGGTATGGTCCTTGAGGCTGCACGGACAAGATGGCGTTCAGGTAATTTTCGGCCATTTTATGAGGGGTTTTATAGGTGTTGTTGAATGGTTCGGAGCCTATTGCCCGGAGGCCGTAAAACCATATTTCGGAGGGCAAAGATCGGGCCAGGACTGAAAAAACGGAAATATCTCCGCCACCGGGATGAACGCAGAAGAACGGTGGATAATTCTGCCGGCCTGTTTTCATGCATACAAGCGGGGAGGTTGGGTCTATTATCCCTTTATTGCTGATCGCCCGGCTAAGTTCTCCTAATACAGGCAACTGGAAT
>JBFFHG010001046.1:0-1695 GCA_041557055.1 Desulfosarcinaceae bacterium | reverse complement strand
GGCGGAAGATGACGCCAAAGGTCGCGATACCGAGGTCACCGCTGTAATGTTTGAGGGTGTGGTTCAAAATTGCTACCATCAAACTCATGGCTCCCACACGTACGAAAGCCGGAGACCCCACTGACAATATCTCATTAACGATCTCCATTTTAAGTCTTATGTAGCGTAAACCGAAAGGGATTTCACTGTGGCCGCGCACAAAATAGAACAGCAGCACCATGCTGGCCAGCGCCATCGAAATCACAGTAGCAACAGCGGCGCCACGGATCCCCATTTTCAGAACATAAATAAAAATCGGATCCAGAATGATGTTCAAAACAACGCTGGCCATCATGGTCAGCATGGCCAGTTTGGCATTGCCTTCGGCCCGGACCGCACTGTTGGCGACACTCAAAAAAGTCATTAAGGGGCCTGATAGTAAAATGATCTGAAAATACTGTCGTGCCAGAGGCAGCAAGGCTTCGCTTGTCCCGAAAACCCGCAGCAGAGGTGTCAACGCAAAAACGCTCACCAACTGAAAGAAAAACCCCGTTAGAAGCGTTAGGAGCAACATGTTTCCCAAGGTCAGGCCCACCCCTTCCATGTCCTTGGCGCCCATGCGCCGAGAAATAATGGAAGCACCGCCGGTGCCGATGGTTTGTGTGGCAGCCATTATTAGAAAGACAATAGGTAAAACCACCGAAATAGCGCCAATACCCAGGGTGCCCACCCATTGTCCCACAAAAATAGCATCAACTGTGTTGTACATTGCTTGGGCAAACATGCCGACAATGGCGGGCAGGGAGAGCTTCATCAGCAATGCACCGATTTTCGCGTTGGCCAGCATGTCACTTCTTGTTTGCGTTTTCATTCTATAATCCTTTCTTGGAGCATGCGGTGCGTTATTGCCGCCCGGATCAAAGCCTATCCTCGGGAAAGCGTCGAATGGTCCTGATGTATGCTTGAATCCAGATAATTAGGAGACAACCGATACCCGTCCATTTAACAAATGACATTGGATAGGTGCAGAGACCCGCACTAATAAACGCCCATGCCCGGAACTATCCAGAGCGTCAGATCCACTTTAACTGTGTGAGAGGTGAAAATTACTCTGCCAGTAGTTCGATCCAAATTTTCGTATTAGGTGTTTTTTTATTTCCAACGGCTTTATACGATTGTGAATGTCTTTCTTTTCCAGTTTCTTGGGCACCAGTATCGCCTGGGCATATGGGCAACACGCTATCGCGTATAACCCTGGCAGCGTAAGCGTCAGGTCAGAAATTGTGAAATGAAGGAGCATATCAATGAAACCGACAACTATTGCCGATAATCGGAACCGGAAAACGATTCTGCCTTTTTGACGGTTATGGCATAATTCGTTATTTTGGGTCAAACAAAAAAATATAATATTTTCAGATAATTAAAGCATTGACGAGAGGGGGTGATATTGATATAATGCCTTTAAACAATAAGCGGAATTAGCTTCCCATTGGCAGGCGCATTTCAAACAGCCAAATCACGGTTTTCCAAAGCCGGTGGCCACCTGACTGGCGGGGTTCAGCGATTCGATGATGCGCCCCATGGGGTCGTAACTATATTGACGGGTGCCTTTGGCGCTGTCGTGTCTGGCGATCAGGTTGCCCGCGGCGTCGTAATCAAAGCGGCGCAGGATCTGTCCGTTGAGACTGTTGATGCTCTGGCCGGACGGACGGCCCG
>JBFFHG010001045.1:0-1696 GCA_041557055.1 Desulfosarcinaceae bacterium | reverse complement strand
GATCGAAGGACCGGATTATTCAGCCGGGGATAAAATCCCATCGGAGCGTGAGCTTTCGATGACCTTAAAGGTAAGCCGAATGACGATCCGTAAGGCAATTTGCAACTTGATTGAAAACGGAATTTTAGAGCGTCGCGGAACCAATGGCACCTTCATCACGATTCCCAGGGTCTATCGTCCGATTGATCAACGATTATCTTATAGCATTTCCGAAATCGTCAGCGACAAAGGAGATATAGCAGGAAGCACGTTACTATTTTTTGAACTCACCCATGCCAACAGTCGATTGGCAGGGCGTTTGGCAATTGAGGAAGGGGCTGAAACCATTGTGATACGGCGATTGCGCACAGCCAATAAAATCGCTTTCTGTGTGGAAACCAGCTACATTCCTGCACACTTGGCCCCTGGATTATCTGCAACGGACCTTGTAAATCAGCCATCATTGTATGCCTTACTGAAAGAAAAATATAATCTCGAACCCAGCCATGGTGAAGGGTTGGTCAGTATCGCTAAGGTTACACATCGTGAAGCGGAGCTTTTGGGGATAAAAAAAAAGGATGTTGCATTGGTGTATCGGGCCGTCGTGTTCGATAAAAAAAATCGTCCGATGGAATATGTCGTGTCCGTTAATCATCCGCAGCGAGTTGTTTTTAAGACAGTTCACGGTGAGATTAGTTGGTAGTGTAGTAGAGTCAAATCCGATACAAATGCCGTATTGAACCATGAGTGATATACTTCCATACACATCTAAACTATATGAGCAACTGCTGATTCCTGATTTATATTGTGAATATTTCCGGATTATTTGACATATTGGGCCATTATTTTTAAGGATAGGCGCCATTTGATTTTTATTTAAGGGACGCGCAAAAATTAATTCACATTTTTCACCGGAACAATGCAGTAGTTCCATTTTGGCCGTTGGGTGTAATGCTTTAAATTAAGTTCTTTCATCCGGCTATCGCAAATGCGGATCCCCTTTTGATATTGTTTGGTGTGAAGTACGGCACGAATTTTGAGCCCGGCAGCGGTTTTGGTTGTCCGAATAAATTTTAAAGCCGTTCCATAGTCGGTCAAAGGCCGAGCCGCCCAGTTATTGCTGATAAAACAAAACATGCGGTGTTCGATCGGGTTCCATTTCGACGCCCCCGGAGAATAACGGCAGACTTTGACGCAAAGGTGAAAACGCTTGGCAAAAGCGGCTTGAAGTTGATGCTTCCAAAGTCGGGTGCGACAACTGTTGCTTCCTGCGCAGTCGGCCCACCGTATTGGCCGATACGCGAATGCCCATACGTTTGAGCTGGCAGGCAATCTTGCCGGTGGTCTTACCAGTCCACTTGCATCCGCTCACCGGATCGTATTTCATGATTTGGCCGATCTCATCCATTATTTTCGGCGTTTTTTTCCTGCGCAGTTCGGCCTGCACCCTGTGACCGCAGCCGGTCGGTGGCGGTCAAATCGGCATCCACCAGTTCTTTGCGTCCCTTTGCAACGGTATGCGGGTCCATGCCCAGGAGCGAGGCGATATGCGCATCTCCGCCATGACCAAGTTTGAGCGATTCGAGCCCGGCGTACCATGGCGTTGTTTTTCGTTGAGCATGCTGCAAAACAAAATCAGCAAGACTTTGGCTTCATCAGTGGCCAGATCGGGATTGAGCACCATCAAAGAGGCGGCCGACTGCTTCAAAAGGACTTT
>JBFFHG010001044.1:0-1697 GCA_041557055.1 Desulfosarcinaceae bacterium | reverse complement strand
TTCTAGTGTTCATCCAGAAATAGGCAAATTGGCCATTTATGGATGGGCACTTTCTATCTTTCACCGACCCCCTGGGGCACCATTTGAGGTACGACGGACACTTTCTCTTGGGAATGCTTGGGCCGGTTGGTGAAATAGGCAATCAAAACCCCCAGAATCAGTAACCCGGCCGACATGTAAAACGCCCACCTCAGGCTTCCTGTGAGATCTTCGATGGAGCCGCCCAGGCTTGTCATGAAGAAACCCATGCCCCATCCGATGAAGACGAGGCCGTAGTTGAATCCAAGGTACTTGGAGCCGTAATAATCGGCGGTGAATGACGGCATCAGCGACAGGCCGCCGCCATACTGCCAGTAAGCAACGCCGACGACCAGGAACAACAGGACGATATTCTGCTCGGCGATAACATAGGGAAGGATGAACATACATCCTGCGGAAAGGGCGCAGTTGAGGCAGTAAGCATTCACTCTGCCGATCTTGTCTGAATAAAAACCGGTGCCCACCCGTCCCGAGGCATTGATCAAACCGCCGAAAGAGACCAGTATCCAGGCGTTTGCGGCAAGGAAAGGCACATCGGCGGCGGCTTTTTTCAATAGCCCGGCGGCATTGGCGATAATCAACAACCCGGATTGGGTGGAGATGGTGAACATAATGACCAGGGCATAGAACTGCCAGGAGCGAAAAATCTCTTTGGGCTTCCAATCGTGTTTGGTGGCATCTTGCGTCACGGTCTCTTTGGTCTGCTTGGGCGCGGGCGGTATATAGCCTTTGGGCGGGGTAAAGAGGAGTTGGCCGCACAAGATGCATACCACCGCAAAAATCATTCCCAGCCCCACAAAACTTCCGGTGATACCATAGTTGTCAATGAAATACTGACCGAGTCCGCCAATGTAGATCGCCGCGCCACCGTATCCGGCAACCACCGCGCCGGCGATCAAACCCCGCTTGTGGGGGCCGAACCATTTCAGCGCAGCCGGGGTGGGGGCCGCATAGCCCAGGCCCATGCCGATGCCACCGAAAATTCCAAAGCCGATGATCAGGCCGAGTTGGCTTTTCATCAATCCGGCAATGATGCAGCCTGCGGCCAGGAAGAGACCTCCGGCGGTGGCCCCGACTTTGGGTCCGAATCTGTCCTGAATCCGTCCCCCGGGGATCATCAACAGGGCAAAGAGCAGCACGCACAGGGCAAAAGGGGTTGCCGCCTGGGTATTGGTGAGATAGGTCCAGCCGGCATTGATCCCGGTCATGACCTCACCGGCTTTGTCTGTGTTGACCAGAGCCTTTTTCCATATGCTCCAGGCATATAAGATGCCGAGGCATAGATTGATGGCGGTCCCGGCAAATGTGGTGACCCATCCTCTCACAGGAACCTTCGCAACTGGCAGTGCCGACATATTCCCTTCCCTTTCTGTGGTTGATTTGCATTGATAAAGTGATACCATTGAAAGAAAACAGATGGTTTGATATGTTGCCACCCATTGAAAATGGCATCGCCATCGCCCATGGAATATTGAACCGGATTCAGTTAAATACGAATAGATCGTAAATGGTTAAAAATATTTAAATGAATATTGTTCATTGATAATTTAATGCAGTCTTTGTGCCGCTTGTCCGCCGTCATCTTGTATTTCCGCTCTCGATCTTCTTGGGAAAAACCGTGCGTGCTAATTAAATGATTATGTATTCAATTGGTTATA
>JBFFHG010001043.1:0-1702 GCA_041557055.1 Desulfosarcinaceae bacterium | reverse complement strand
GCTATGAAAGACCTGATCAAGTACATTGCACAAGCCCTGGTGGATTACCCGGAACAGGTTTCGGTGACGGAAATTGTCGGTAACCAAACATCGGTGTTGGAACTCAAAGTGGCCAAAGAGGATTTGGGCAAAATCATTGGTAAGCAGGGGCGCACGGCTCGGGCCATGCGAACCATTTTAAGTGCGGCATCGGCTAAGATTAGAAAACGAACGGTCCTTGAGATCATCGAGTAGACCGGACGATCAGGTTGTGATCGGCAAGATCGTCGGCGCCCACGGCATACACGGCGTGGTGAAGGTCTATTCCTATGCAGAGTCACCGGCGTGTTTCACACTGCCGGAGGGACTCACGATGATCGATGCGCGCGGCAGCGCATCCCAGTGCCAAGCGCTGTGGGCGCGGCCTCAAAAAAACAGCATCTGTCTGGCCCTGAAGGATGTGACCACCCGCAACCAGGCCGAAGCCCTGGCGGGTTGTGAGTTGTTGATCCCCAGAAAAAGCCTGCCGACGCTGGATGAAGAGACCTATTACTGGATCGATCTTATCGGCATGGCTGTTTATGACGCGGATCGTTCATACCTGGGGGAGATCGTCGATATCATTCAGACCGGCGCCAACGATGTATATGTGGTGGCGACACCGGAGGGGTATCCGGTCAAAGAAATTTTGCTGCCGGCCATCGCGTCGGTTGTGTTGGAAGTTGATGTGGGGCAGCGCAAAATGTTGGTTGAGTTGCCCGAAGGCTTGATTTGAATTAATGAAATTTATCGCCCTCACCATTTTCCCTGAGCTTCTGCAGGCGTTTTGGGACAATGGCATCATGCGACGGGCAACGGCCGACGGGATCATCGAACCCGCGGCCATTAATATACGGGACCATGCCCGGGGGCGCCATCGGGTTACCGACGACCGGCCATACGGCGGCGGGTGCGGCATGGTGATGAAACCCGAACCCCTGGCCGATGCCATTGCAGCGGCCAGGCAGATGGCGCCTGAAGCCCCGACGATTTTGATGTCGCCCCAGGGGCGGCGGTTCGACCAGGCCATGGCTCGCGAGTTGGCCTGTCAAGAGGCGCTGATTCTGGTCTGCGGCCGGTACGAGGGTATCGACGAAAGAGTTGCGGAACAGTTTGTCGATCTGGAAGTTTCCATTGGTGATTTTGTGCTCACCGGTGGCGAACTGGCCGCCATGACGGTCATGGATGCAGTGACCCGCTTGCTGCCCGGAGCCCTGGGCAACGAGGATTCGGCCGATCAGGACTCCTTTAAGGACCAGCGGCTGGATTGCGGTCACTATACCCGACCGCCGCAGTTCAAAGGACACGGCGTACCGGAGGTTCTGCTTACCGGTCACCATGAATTGATCACCCGCTGGCGGCGCGCCGACGGGCTTATGCGAACCCTGGTGCGCAGGCCTGATTTATTGCGGCTCAAACCGCTGGATGCCGAAGAGATAGGGTTATTGGAAAAGTGGCGGCGTGAAATCGACAATCTCATACGGAACCAACATGACAGTGGCCCTGGTTCATCATCCGGTGGTGGATAAGAACGGCCAAACCATTGCAGCCGCTGTTACGGCCCTTGACTTGCATGATATTGCGAGGGCCTGCAAAACGTTCGGAGTTGAATCCTTTTACGTGGTCACGCCGCTGACAGACCAGCAGGAGCTGGTTCAGCAGATTACGGACCACTGGGTCACGG
>JBFFHG010001042.1:0-1721 GCA_041557055.1 Desulfosarcinaceae bacterium | reverse complement strand
GAGAAGATCAACAATCAACTGCAGGAGATTCTTGATACCCATACCGACCCCTGGGGTATCAAGGTCGCCACGGTGGAGTTAAAGCACATCGATCTGCCCCAGGAGATGCAGCGCGCCATGGCAAAGCAGGCCGAGGCTGAAAGGGAGCGGCGCGCCAAGGTAATCAATGCCGAAGGCGAGTATCAGGCCGCCAATAAACTGGCTGAAGCGGCTCAGATTATCCAAGACCACCCCATGGCCCTTCAACTCCGGTATTTGCAGACCATGCGGGAAATGGCCGCTGAAAACAACTCCACCACAATATTCCCGCTGCCCATCGATTTGTTTCGCGTCTTTTTTAAAGATGGGGCAGCTTAACGGTTATTGTGAATAAGTGCGGGAAGTTAGGGCTTGCGCAACCGCCATTGAAAGCAGGCCGGTGCCATTGTACGGTGAAACCACCGGTGGTTGACACATCAATGCCAAAGGGACTATTAAATTACACTTTATGAATCGGATCGATTTTTGGGATCGAGACGCAAATCGTGGCGTTGACCATTGGATCATGCGCCCCGGTTACGTTTAATGGACAGAAAGGAGAGCACAGGCATGACCGAAGAGCAAAAAGAGTTCACCCCAAAGCCGCTCGACAAAATGACCGTTACCGAACTGCGTGAAATCGCAAAGGAGATGCCCGGTATCACCGGGGCCCACGGCATGAAAAAGCCGGAACTGCTGGTGGCTATCAAGGAAGCCAGGGGGATCGTGGATGAACCCCCCAAAAAAACAGGGCCGCCCAAGCTGAAAGTCAAGGTTCCGGTGGCCGAGCTGAAAACAATGATTCGCGATCTGAAAACAAAACGCCGCCAGGCGCTGCAAGACAAAGACCGGAAGATGGCCGGACGTTATCGCCGCAAGATATCGAAACTGAAAAAGAAAACCAGGCAGGCGGCATAGGGGGCGTATTTTATTGATTGTCGGTTCTAAACTCAGGCCACAAGCACCCTTGGAGGCCTTTTGTTAAAACGATATGATCCTTCACTTAACACTTAAAACTTTTTTTTATGATAGATCCCAAGAAAATCGGATTTGACATTGACGGTGTGCTGGCAAACACCATGCAGCTTTTTCTGGACATCCTTCTGCAGGTTCATGGCATCAACCACATCTCCCTGACCGATATGACCCAATACGAACTGTCCATGTGCCTGGATATCGATCCGGAGATCATTGCGGCCGTCAACCGAGCCATTATCGACGGTGACTACCCCGGCCGGTTAAAACCAATCGACGGGGCCGCCAGGGTTTTAAAGCGTTTGAGCGCCTACGGCCCCATTCGATTGGTGACGGCGCGTCCCTTCCCTGGGCCTATTACGGCCTGGATGGCGGAACTTCTGCCTCCCGACCGATATGCGGTGGAGATAACGGCCACCGGAGGTTTTGAGAACAAGATCGATATCCTGAAAGCTGAAAATATCAATTATTTTGTGGAAGATCGACTGGATACTTGCTTTTTGCTGCAGAATCACGATATCACCCCTGTTCTTTTTGCCCAGCCTTGGAACCGGCAGCCCCACCCATTCGAAGAGGTGGACAACTGGCATCAACTGGAAGGGTTGATCGATTGGGGCTGATCCTATCCGCTTGGCAGGGGGGGGGATTGAACAGCCCCATTTATTAATGATTTTCAAATTGTTTCAAGTTGTTGTATTTATGAATGAGGATCACTCGGCCGAATTATG
>JBFFHG010001041.1:0-1725 GCA_041557055.1 Desulfosarcinaceae bacterium | reverse complement strand
TTTTTCTGTGAAAACTCTTGTCATACCTTGTTCTCCTGTAACTCTTTTATTTACCTATCTACTGATTCCACTACAATTATCAAACGGCCTCCTATACGAAATTTTGCACCTAAAATCAACCAATTAACCGGTTCTATGCTGAAAATATACGCCAGTTTGGGGATGGCGGCGATTCCCCAGTAACCGTAAATTTCAGCGGAATGGATGGTGTATATGCCGGCGCTGAGTCGATACAAAAAGATACGCTCCACGATCGTATTGACGGCCGCCATCGAGCTCTGCGAATCCGATCGAAGATATTGCAACAGGAGCGGCAGGGCTATGATGGAGACAACACAAATGACCGCGACCTTGATTTTGAGCCTCATTGCGCTGCGATAAAACATAAAAGCCAATATTGCGATAAGAACGCTGGCGCCCATGCCCCTTGCGCCGCTGATACCGCTGAACAGTATGGCAAAAATTGTCAGAAAAATCGCTTTGCCCAAGATGATCCATCTTTTTCCGGCGCACTTTCTGTAAAGCATGAATTGGTTTACGGAGGTCAACACAAGCGCCACACACATCACTTTTGTTGAAAAGGTATGCAGGTAGCGTATATGTCCGGGCAGCAATTTCAGGGAGGTTTCCCTCAACCTTGCGTTTGTCAAGGCGTCATCGCCCCTGAGAATGGAGACCAGTCCGGATTGGCTTACCGGCACATAATAGAAATAGATAGCCGCGCCGGCCAGGGCGCTGAAAAAGAGAAAGAGTTGAAGTTCTTTTGTAAAAAAGGCCGGACTATCAATGCGTGCATGCAGATATTTGGCTGATTTCAAAAACAGGTTGGCCGAAACCGCCAACACGATTAAAGGGAAAAAACTGAACAACATGATGAAATCGGTCAAAAACAGGGACAGTATGGCATCCACTTCTTGGTAATAGATGACGGCACTCCATTGCAAAAATATATTGAATGAGGCAATGAACAATATGGACGGCTTCAGAAAGCAGAACCGCTTTCGATAAAAAAGATATAAAAGGGATAGTGTCGTAACGATTGAAGATGATAACAGGATGCCGAAATACATAGATCTGCTCTTAATTGCGGTTCGTCAAATATTCATGTAATGCGGAAAGCGAGCACCCCCAGGCATTTCTCTTTTTGGCTTGCGACAGCGCAGCCTGATACACTTCGGCATAGCGAGGCAAACGCAGCCATGAAGGATGCCAATTCAAGACAAGGCATCCGCCGACGGCCTCGATCTGTTTCATCAGACCTGCAATATGCCGGACAGCGCGGGCCACATCGTATTCAAGCCCCTCGGCATTGAACAGCGGCCCGTCCATGACGTGCAGGGGGACCTCCATAACGGTTGTGGGTTGGCCCTCCTGATGGTCCCATACATCGTAGGGAAAGGCGGTGCCCGCCCGGAACCCGATTGTCCGGTTGAATCCATGGGTGGAGTCGATCCTGAATCCCGCCGCCTGGTGTATTTTGGGCGTTACGCGGGCGTCATAGTGCAGGTAATGATGCCTTATGGCGGATATGGGCACTCCGGCGCTTTTCTCCAATTGCTTTTTTTCCAGGATCAGGGCGTCCAGATCTGTTGCTGAATGATAGCTGCCATGCAGCCCCACATCCCAACCGCGCTGAATCATGGCCCGCATCATCAATCTGACATTGGTGCGCGATCCAAAAAAATCCAGGGGATCGGAGTGGTGATATCCGCAATCGAATATATG
>JBFFHG010001040.1:0-1731 GCA_041557055.1 Desulfosarcinaceae bacterium | reverse complement strand
CGATGGTGTGTTGTCCGATGCCGTATATATTTTCAAGAACCATCCCATTCAGAATCAAATCGCCATTGATATCGGTCTGGACCGTGCGGATAAAAATCTGCTGGTTCAGACAGCCGTCGAAGTTGAACGGCAATTGCGGGAAAGCGGCTTGTTCACCAAGGTTGGAATGGACGACATGCAGCAGGTTTTGCCTCGGATGGTGAGCAGCGTGGTGGAAACCATGCCATACCTGTTTTCGGATGAGCAGTTGCAGGCTCAGGTCCGCCCCCTTCTCACACCGCAAGCCCTGGATGCCAAATTAAGGCAACTCCACCAAAACCTGATGGATTTCAACACCATCGGCCAGGCTGGATTGATTGCCCGCGATCCTTTGGGTTTGAGGAATTTCAAACTGGCTGAACTGTGGACCCTGGCCCCATCCCAAAACGCCCAAATCTATAAGGGGCGGCTCCTGTCGTCCGATGCCCGCCACCTGCTGGTCATGGCCCATCCGATCGGTTCAGGCACTGATACAGCTTTTGCCCGTCAACTAACCGATTTGATAAAAAATGTGGATGTCGCCATCGATCGGCTGCGCGCCGATTTCAAAGCGTACAACATCACCCTGACCCCGGTTGGAGCCTATCGTGCGTCCCTGGACAATGAAACCCTGGTGCGCCGGGATGTCAACAAAGCCATCCTTCTGGCCACCCTGGGAATTGCGGTGCTGCTGCTTTTGGCCTTTCCCCGTCCCCTGATCGGCTTGCTGGCGCTCCTGCCGGCCCTTGTGGGCACCATCCTTGCGTTCTTTGTTTTTTCCCTGATTCGTGACTCCATATCCATAATGGCCCTGGGATTTGGCGGCGCCGTTATCTCCATCACCGTGGATCAGGGCATTGCCTACCTGCTCTTTCTGGACCGTCCCGAGGAGACTTACGGAAAAGATGCCTCCAGGGAAATCTGGGCTGTGGGATTGTTGGCGGTGTTGACCAGCGTTGGGGCGTTTGTCGTCCTCATTTTCTGCGGCTTCCCCATATTTGAAGAGTTGGGTCTTTTCACCGCCATGGGGATCGCCTTCTCTTTTTTATTTGTGCACACCCTCTTTCCGCGTATTTTTCCCTGCATGCCGCCGGCCGGCAGCTCCCGCAGGCTTCCCCTTCAGCGATGGGCGGACGGACTGGCAGGTCTGGGAACCAAGGGCGGCCTGGCGGCCTTGGCAGTCGGTTTGGTCCTGATTTTTTGGGCCAGACCCCAATTCAACGTGGATCTGAGCACCATGAACAATCTCAGCCAAAGCACCCGGGCGGCCGAATCTCTTTTTGCCTCGGTGTGGGGCGATATCTTCAACAAAATCTACATCATGACGGAGGCGGACACCCTGACGGCCTTGCAGAAAAAGGGGGATCGCTTGCTGGCCGAAGTAGAGCGGGCCCAGGCGGACCGGGAGATTGAATCGACTTTTGTGCCCTCCAGAATTTTTCCGGGACCATTGCGCCAAAAACGCAATCAAACCGCTTGGCACCGTTTCTGGACCCCCCAAAGGATTCATGCGCTGCGCACCGACATGGCTGCGGCAGCTTCCGAATACGGATTCAGCGAACAGGCGTTTGAACCCTTTTTTCAAAGTCTTGTTGCGCCGCCCCATCCCCTTGCGATTTCAGTGGATGCCCGCTATCATGCTTTGATAGGCATCTCGCAAAGCGATAAAGATAACACTTGGCGCCAAATCACCGGGGTAACCCCGGGTCCGAT
>JBFFHG010001039.1:0-1740 GCA_041557055.1 Desulfosarcinaceae bacterium | reverse complement strand
CTACAATCCGGATATTGAGCCCCACATCCACATTGAGCTTGCCAAGGGTGCCGGTCTTAATAAAAGGCAAACCATAATACAATCCCACGTCATACTGATTCAATGTTATCTTCGAAGCCAGGCCCGCAGAGAAATCAAATGTATAATCACCGAAATTCAGTGTGCCGGACTTGGTTCCGGTACCCTCAAATTCCATGGGTGCGGCCACAAGATAAATATTGGGGAAAAAGAGGGGCATGTCGATCTTGGCACGACCCAACAAGCGGGTTTCATCATCAAAATTGATGTCGTTTTCCAGGTCAATAATGTCCGGAACATTGATCTCACTATAGCTGAGGGTGCCGCTGACGGCTTGGCGCCATCCACCGACCGCCATCTCCAAACCCACAGCATGGGCATTGGTAAAAGCGACCATTAAGAGTGATACCCAAATCAGTGATATTCGTCGTATCATAAAGCCTCCTGATGGCTTGAGCAGGTACGCCCGCCTATGATTTCGATTCACCGGGCCTTCATCCGCGCGGCCGTCCGGTTACCGGTTTTCTCCATCTTGACGGTTGCCGTACTTGCTCTGAGCCTTAAAGTATTGGGATGTTGCCGGAACCATTAAAAAGTATATGGCGCCGCCGAAAAGAATCACATTCACGGTAGCAATCAAAATAAATCCGGCCAGAAAAAAATAACCCGACAGAAAAATCCCCATGACATTGGCCAGAGCCGAAATCAAGCGCGCCCAATTTTGGGCTTTAAACAGAAAACAACCCAATAAACACGCGGCAATGGTAAGTTTAACGGACCAATCGGCATCCCGGGTAAGGTAGTAATAGGTTGATATCAGCCACACCCAGCTCACGATCCACAGGGACACGCCGAACTTTCCAGAATCAGGCATGTTTTTGAATTTATCGCTTTGAATCTGCATGCAGGCCTTTTGATTGCCTCAGCAAAGGCGTAACAGGATTAATCGGTTGCTTTGCGCACGACAAGCTTTTGCCCCGGCATGATCACACTGTCCGGTTTCATTTGATTCATCCGAAGCAAATCTTCAACTCTCAGACCATACTTTTTGCTGATGCTGTAATAGGTATCCCCTGGTTGAACCTGATGGTATTGGATCTTGGATGGCGATTTGGTCACACGGCCACTATCTGAACGGGCAGCCACGTTGGATCCCTTGATTTCGTTGAGCTGTTTCTGCAGGGCTTCCAGACTCATGGTTAAATGGTCCATGCGCAAAGAAGTGGAGGCTTCACTGCGATCAAACCGATCCTTGAATTTTTCAAATGACTTGGCTTGCTCCCAAATGGCCGTGACCTTTTCATCGATGGCGTCATACTTGTCCAGACGCTCTTCAAACTTTTGCAGACGTTTTTCAACGTCTGCAACGCGTTGAGGTGCGCCGCCGCCAGCGCCGCCGCCGCCATTCATCAGCAATACCAGCAGAGCTGCAACCAATGCCACAATTGCAACTGCAAGCAAAATGGATAACACCTGAATCTTACCTAGTTTAAACACCCTTTTGGTATCCTTCCGCTCTGCCCAGGGAGAATATTGTTCTTCGTCAAAGTACTCTTCTTTATTTTTCTCTTCTTTTTCGACCATTTCGCCGGAGTTTTTCCATTTCATCAATCCACCTCCAGGAGCTCTTGGCGACCAGCAAGATGACAAAACCTGTAATTTTTTTTAACATATAAACTCAAAAATTGAATTCTATCAAGTACAAAACACCTTTATCACGGG
>JBFFHG010001038.1:0-1747 GCA_041557055.1 Desulfosarcinaceae bacterium | reverse complement strand
GCCGCAGACCCGTTTATCTCCGGTTCCCTTTCAGATCTGATCATGAAGTGTCTGGAAAAGGCTCCGGAAAAAAGATTCCAAACCGGCCGGCAAATGGTTGATGCCCTGAACGCCATTGGTCTCCAGGCCGCTGATGGTGCGCCCGTTTCCGAACAAGCGCATCCGAAATCCGCTAAATCGATGGTTCTCATTTTCGGCCTGATCATTTTCATGCTGTTGGGCCTGGCAGGGGGCGGCTATTATTTTTTCACGCATCGATCCTCTTCAGCGGCCGTGGATCAACCCGTGTCAACGAATTCCGACGTCCAGAGCACCCCGGCAGCATCGGCCACCTTGAAAATCAGCAGTGAACCCGAAGGCGCCAATATCTATGTGGATAGCGTTTATAAAGGCCAAACACCCACTGATATCGCCTTGCCGCTGGGAAAATATGAGCTGCGTTTGAGCCTTGTGGATTATCTGGCTTGGGAAGCCCAGGTGGATTTGGACACCGCCGGAGAAATGCCATTGCATATACCCATGCGGCCGGTTAAATAGCAATTCAGTTCCCGGATTCCGGTTCCGGGTTTGTGGGGGATGGTTGGCCGGCCGGTTTCAGATACGCAAAACAAGAAGCAATAGAACACCTTCCAGATAAAACGGATATTTTTGGATTTGCCGCCCATGGACAATATTCGGCAAATCGCCCGGGAGGAGAATTATGAAAAACTTGTCAAAACCCTTTCATCTCATGGCGGCATTTATTGTGGTGGTTTTGTTTGTCGGCGTCGGCGCCGTCCAGGCACAGTTGAAGCCCGGGCAAGACGCCCCCTTGTTCGTGCTCAAAAGTCCGCAGGGCCGGAACTTTGAGCTGTCCGCCATGAAAGAGCTGCCCATGTTGGTGTTGTACTTTTTCGACATAGATTCAAAATCCAGTCAGGAAGGGTTGCTCCATTTGGATCTTTTGGCTAAAAGGTACAAGGATGCCAATTTGACGGTCTGGGGCGTGACGCGGGCGGCTCAAAGCAAAGTATCGGCTTTTTTGAGCAGCTCCAACTTAAGCTTTCCGGTTCTGCTCGACAGCGGTAAGGTATCGGATAATTACTCGGCCCGCATGATCCTGCCGACGGTGTGCATCATTGGTCCTGACCTTTTGCTTCTCGACTATTTTCAAGGCGGCGGGAAAACCACCCAGGATATGCTGGTGACCCTTGCAGAGCGCACGCTTCAAAACCGGAACAGTGAATTGGCCAAAGCGATCACCGCCGATGTCGTCAACAAAGACCCTGAAAATGCGCGGGCCAAGTCCGTTCAGGGATATGCCGAGTTGAAGGAGGGTGATCTGAAAGCGGCTGAAAAGACCTTTTACGACCTCTCCCGGGAGCACGGCGGCGGCGAAATTCTGGGCAAGGAGGGATTGTCCAAAGTTTACGCTTTGAAGGGGCAGCCCGAAAAAGCCATGCGCCTGACCAAAGAAGTGGAGGCGCAATACGGCCAAAGACCCATCACCCATGTGGTCAAAGGTGATCTGCTGTACAGCCAAAACAAGACCAAAGATGCCGAGAGTGAGTATCGCAAAGGCGCTGAAAGAACCGGCGGAGATCCAGCCCAGCGTGCCGTGGCCTACAACCAGCTCGGAAGGATTTACGCCCTCGAGGGCCAATACGGCCAGTCCAGGAACATGTATGAAAAGGCCGTGGCCCTGGACCCCTATTTTGTGGAAGCCACATCCAACAAGGGGATGGTTTTTGAACGGCAGGGCGCGTGG
>JBFFHG010001037.1:0-1755 GCA_041557055.1 Desulfosarcinaceae bacterium | reverse complement strand
TGTCATTGTGCAGGTCGGCGTGATGAGGTGCCGCCGACAGGGCTTTGGATAGACAATTCCGGGCCTTTTGATAATCTTTGCGCTCAAAAAAAATCAGTCCGAGCAGGTGCAGCGCATCCGGGTGCTCAGGTTGAATCTTCAATATGTCCTGAGTGATACTTGTCGCCGGTTCGATCCGGCCGTTTTGGAATAGGGTGAAAGCTTTTTGCAGATTGATAGAATTTCGTTCCGATAAAGCGATGGCGGCCATAGGACAATCTGTCTTGTTTCCTTGTTCATTGAAATGCATTGCAACACAATCGTATTTCAGACAATTCTGCAATTCTTGTGCCCGGTTACCGCTTGAGGTGAAATTGACTTTGGGCTGTGTTGACCGACGAGCTTGAACAATCTAAGCCGCAGGGTTTTGGCCGTTATTTCCATTCGGTGCCCTGCCAAGCGTGATCGTCAAATTCTTGGCGATATGGGATGTGTTTCGACAAAACCGGTCTCACCTTTCTTTCATGGACAGAAACCTCCAGACCGGGAGCAGCAATATCCCGGAGTTCTCGGAAGAAAAGTGCTTGAGATATATTGAAAATATTGGCTTGTTATTTGCTTTAATCATAAAGGACCCAATACCACCTTTAAGCTTATTGAGACCGATTATGGTGAAACGCAGCTTTGTCATTCCGGTATTAAGCCTTGGCAAAGGCGCAAAATATAATATCGGCAGTTTACTGAAAGATCTTGAGGGGATCGATGGAGAGGTGATTTGTATTTTTAATAACGAGGCTGTTTTTTGCCGGCTGCGTCACCATCCGCGGATCGATAAATTTTGCTACAACAAAACCAATGCCGGTGTCAGTCGTTCATGGAATATGGGGATCAATCTGGCCGAAGGCCAAACGGTTTTCATCCTCAATGAGGATCTTCATCTCCAGGCTCCGGCAGTGGCACAATTGGAGCGCTATCTTTATGATCTGCCCCATGCGGTGATGGTATCTCCCCAAGGTTCATATCTTGATTTCATGAACTTGAGGATTATTCAGTACTTTCAAAAAGGCTCTTTTCAGCGACCGGTGAGGACCCATGATGTGTCCGGCTTTTTTTTCGCCGTTCATCTGGAACGATTTCTATTGCACAAACTGGCCTTTGATGTTCGCTACAGTCCCTGCTTTATGGAAGAGTGGGACATGGGAATGCAGGTCATGAAAGCCGGGTTGGCCTGTTATGCCGTGCCGGTGGTCGATTTCGACCATCAATGGGGGATATCCGGTTGCCGTGAAAATCTGCCTATCCAATATTTCGGAAAAACCGTTTACCGGAACCATCTGATAGAAGCCAACCGTCAAAAGTTCATGCAAAAATGGTTTGGTGACACAAGCCGGAAAAATCAATGAGAATATTGTTTCTTACCCATCCCTATCCCAACTATGTACCTGATTTGCTGCTGCATGGCTTGCGCAAACAGTTCGGATCAAATGTGGTGGAGTACCCTCGCAAGGATTGTCTTTATGAGGGGCGTCTCGGACTCGGTGTTTGTCCGGATAATCAGCTTTGTCCCGGCTGGTTTCCAGATGATCAGGGGCTGATTGACCGGCATGATATTTGGCGTAAAGCCCGCAGCGGGTATTTCCATATCATTGCAAGTGATCTGCGCGCATGGCGCTGGTTGGCGCAGAACCTGGGTGATTATTCAGGACCGCTGGCCGTCATTGATGGAGAAGACCGGCCTCGTATGATTCCCCTGGGCCGTTATGCCGTATTCCGCCG
>JBFFHG010001036.1:0-1777 GCA_041557055.1 Desulfosarcinaceae bacterium | reverse complement strand
TCCGGAGCTGCCGGACGTCGGCGCCAAGGCCCATTGGTACAGAGGGTGGATTTATGCCGATCTGCTTCATAAAAAGGCTGAAGCGCTGCCCCACTTTCAAACCATTGTCGCCCGTTTTCCGAACGCTACCTTAAAAATTGAACCGCCTGTGCCTTGGGTGAGCCTGGTTTTACCCCAGGTTGCCGATAAACCCCAGGCTGTCTACGAGCGGCCGTTCTATTCCTGGCGCAGCATGGCCCTGCTGGAGATTATTCGCAACAGTGAAGATGAAGACGAAAAATGGCGGGCTTTTGAAGCACTGTGGGCTGATGACCGCACCGGAGTGGCCGCCGGCCATGCCTTGCATGTCCTGTTGCATGGCGGTGCCACCCTGGCCTGCAAAGCCGCCGACCATGCACGGTTTTACCTTCAAGCCAGGCATTTCAGCCGGCCGCTGGCTGAAGAGATCCGGGCCGCTTTGCCCCATGCCGATCCGGATTGCGATGTGGGGTCCCCGGGATCAAGCGGGGTGGATCGCTGAAAATGTTTTCAAAAATAAGGCACTCTTTTCAAGCCCGCCTCTTCCTGGCGTTGGCGCTGATTATTTCCATCTTTATTCCCGGCACGGGATACTTCTCTTATCTGCAGGCGCGTCGCGCCGTTGAAAACCAGATGCAGCATTATGCCCTCAACACCGCCTCACAGATCGCCGAACGGATACGTCACTTTCTCGCCCAGCACATGCATACGGCGCGCCTGATCAAAGCATTTCTTGAAAAAGGCATGATCGATGTGGATGATCCCATCCGTCTGATCAACTTTTTCCATCTGCTCAAACGCGATCACCCCGAGTTCGCCAATGTTTATTATGGCGATCAGCAGGGGCGTTTTATCATGGTGCCGCCCCAGTCGCCCGAGGTTTACAAGGTTTTCGATCCGCGCAGCCGTCCCTGGTATGAAGGCGCGCTCTTTGCCGGGGGCGCGCATTGGACCAGCGTGTATCTGTTTGCTTCGGCCCAAAAGCCGGGCATTACCGCATCGATTCCCATACACAACAGCCGTAACGAGGTGCGCGGCGTATGCGGCATCGATATCGATCTATCCACCTTCTCGCGTTTTTTGCAGGGCATTAAGATTGAAAATCAGGGATCTGTCTATATCATCGAAAACCGTTACGGCCGCGTCATCGCCCACCCGGATCTGGTTCAGCAGACCTGGGACCCGAGGCAGATCAAGCTGCTCAGCGCCTGCCTGACGGATTTGAAGGCCGAGGGAAAACAATTCGGCCTGACCACTTTTGAAGGTGAATATTTCTTCACGGCTTACACCGATTACCCGGACAATGACTGGACTGTGGGTGTTACCTTGCCCATGACGGAATTTCTGCGGCATATCCAGTCCATTAAAAAAACCACCATCACGCTGGTCATTGTGGCCATGGTGCTGTGTTCCATGCTCAGCTATTTGTTGACCCTCACCATTGTCAGGCCCCTTAAGGCCCTGCGGCAGGGTATTGAACGGGTCAGTCGGGGAAACCTGGATTACAAGGTGGATTTGCCCAATCTCGATATTGCCGATGCCCTGGCCCGCTCTTTCAATCAGATGGCGGCTTCGCTGCAAAAAAGCCGGGAAGAATTGAAGCGCACCTATATCGAGTTGGTGGAAAAAGAAAAGATGGCGGCGTTGGGGCAAATGACGGCCGGTATCGCCCATGAGTTGAAAAATCCCCTGGGCGTTATTTTGGGGTCGGCCCAAGTGGTGGCCAATGCCAAACGGCCTTTGACCATGCGTGAGGAGG
>JBFFHG010001035.1:0-1778 GCA_041557055.1 Desulfosarcinaceae bacterium | reverse complement strand
CCCATTTCCAATCTTAATAAACCGGCAACTTTTAACGCTACGGATCCTCGCGTTATTACAGGAAAAACACCCTGCTTGGTGGCCTTGTTTCCATAAGCAACATAGGAGATTGGCGCAGATCCTCCGAAATAATTTGTTGCCGATCAATCAAAAGGTTCGCCCCCTGTTTTCTTGAAAACAAGAGAATGAAGAGCCGGACCCATTCGTTTAGCATGGAGCGGGATTAACAGAATATGTATCTTGATCATTTTTCACTACAAGTAAAGCCGTTTCAAATTACCACCGATCCCAAGTTTCTATGGCTGGGGGAGAAACACAAAGAGGCCCTGGCGACACTTCGCTATGGCATCCAGGACAACCGCGGTTTTTTGCTGTTGACGGGCGAGGTGGGTACCGGGAAAACCATCTTGATCAATCGCCTCATGTCTATGCTGAATATTGATACCGTGGTGGCCACGCTTCCCGACCCTGACCTGGAAAGCATGGATTTTTATAACCTTTTGGCTGATGGTTTTCAAATGAACCGGACCTTTGACAGCAAGGCCGCATTTTTGATCCATTTGCGCGATTTTTTACATCAAAGCTATGCCGATAAGAAGCAGGTGCTGCTTATCATTGATGAGAGCCAGCGGTTGAACCATCGCCTGATGGAAGATATTCGGGTGCTGTCCAACATCGAACTGTATGACCGCAAGCTGATCAATATTTTCTTTGTCGGCCAGCAGGAATTCAACAGCATTTTGATGACGCCTCAAAATAGAGCTTTGGCGCAGCGTATTACCATCCGCTATCATATCGAGGCGCTGAATTTAGAGGAGACAGGCGCCTATATCAACCATCGGCTCAAAGTCGCGGGCAGTCAAAAGCCGATCTTCAAGCAGGCTGCATTGGCTGAAGTTTTTAAATTTTCCGGGGGGATACCCAGGCTGATCAATATTATCTGCGATCATGCACTGCTGACCTCCTATGGCAAAAATCTGGAACAGATCGACGGGCAGACAATCAAAGAGTGCGCTGTGGAGTTGCGCATACCCATTCAACATCCGCACACGGATGCCGCAACCCTCAAGGCCGATAAAAATGGGAGCCGAAATGATGCGGATTCAACCGCCCCTGTGCCCATCAAATCTTCTGGAACCATAACCGGCAGGTCTGCACAAGTATTCAAGGCTGAAAAACCAAGCGAAGAACCCAGGCTGCCCGTGCTTTGGAAACTGGTTTACGCCATTGTCATCATCCTGCTTGTCGGTGCGTTGGGATATGGTATTTCACAATATACGGGCGGCTCCGGACCCCGTTATAACGACTCGGATTTGACGCCCAAAAAGTATAAGACGACCCTTGAAAAGGAAAAAGAGCGGCTGGCGGACCAATTAAACCAGACTGAGCCTCCAAAAACAGCGGTGCCATCGGCCGCGTTGAAACCGGTGACGGAACAAAGAGCTTCGAGTATTGAAAACGCTGCGGATCAGCTCCCGATCTTCGGGGATCAGGGGGCGAAACCCGGAAAAAATACAATGGGTGCGGAAAACAGGGGGGGGGATTCAAACGAGAAGGCCCCGGCGCAGTCATCGGCCGCATCCCTGGAATCTGAAAATATAAAGAAAACCGATGAATCCCTGGCCGAACAGGCCAAAATAGAAGCGTTACCATTGCTGAAAACGAACATTGCCATCCAATTCGACATCAATTCCAATGAAATCGAAGATGACTCCTACCCTGTTTTGGACCGTATTGCTCAATATCTGGTTGATCACCCGGAACAGGTCATTCGGGTG
>JBFFHG010001034.1:0-1779 GCA_041557055.1 Desulfosarcinaceae bacterium | reverse complement strand
CTCCAAACGACAAATGCTATTAAAGTCGCGGCATGTAAAAGCCGATAAACAAAATGGCTGGCCTCTATCCTATCCCTCCTTTCGTTTAATGCGGGTATCGAGCTGAGCAATAGCCGATCACGTGGTGATATTTGAAAATGCTTTTTGATTGTTGATTTTATGATAGCGGAGCGAAAAATGAGAAAAACAGCCCAAGATTCACAAAACGAATTATTGAATCCCGATTCGGCAAAACCAACCATTGCGGTTATTGACGATGAACATAAGTGGCTCAAAGTGTTTCAAAGGATTTTTCGAAACAGCAAATATGGCATTGACACCTATGATGATCCTCAGCAGTTTCTTAAAACGATCATGAAATACCCTAAAAAATATGCAGGGATCATTTGCGATATCAAAATGCCGCAAATGGATGGCCATCAGGTTTTTGAAACCATCAAGGGGAACCAGGCAACCCAAAACATCCCCTTCCTTATTGTCTCGGGCGTTCTCACCAGAGATCATAACCTAAGCAAAGTTCAAGGCGTGGCCCACATTTCCAAACTGGATGACAACCTCAGATCCCGGGTCTTTGAAGAACTAATTGAAGTCATAGAAAACTGGCCCAGAATTAAAGAGTACTTGCGTTCGCAGAACGTATCGGAAGAAAAAATTGATTTCTTTTGCCAGTTTTTTATCAACTACCACAGGTACTTCAATGAAATTCTCACCTACGTGAACAAAATGGAAGAGGCCTGCGTCAAATCCGATAACAACACCATCACACGCATCGGCGATCAATGCAACAGCTATATCGCCGAATTGCAGGAGACATGCATGGGACTTATTTCACTGGTGCAGGAGAGTCCGGAAGCCACCGCCTTTGTGCGCAAGGTGTGTGAGCGGGGTCGCACCAGCATAAACATGATTCAGGCCTTTCAATTGTTGCTGGCCGAAAAGCCCTCAACCAATTCCGAATTCAGGTCATTTCTTAAAGAGTGCCAGGAGAGCCTCGAAAAAATAATCGTCGGAACCGAAAAAGGGTACAACCTTCGGGCGCCCCTATAGCGTCTGCATTGCAGCAAAGATCAATCGTCACGCCAGCACCAATCAAAAAAAATCCAAATCCGAATTTCCAATGGTGGCTATCGGCCGCTCTTGACATCCATCCGCCAACCCCCTATTCTTTTTTATTTTTTTGACCGAGTCCGATGCGTCAGAAGGGAACTTCAAAATGAATGCTTCTTCAAATCACGATTCTGCAGACGGGGATACGGGCCCCAAACCTTTCCAGACCGGCGGTGTTTTAATGGTTTCCTTTTGCCATTTAATTCATGACATCTATTCAAGCTTCCTCTCTCCCCTGTTGCCCCTGTTGATCGAAAAGCTTTCCCTGTCGTTGACCCGGGCAGGCCTACTGTCCACTGTCATGCAACTGCCGGCATTGCTCAATCCCTTCATCGGCGTGTGGGCTGATCGCATCAGCGTGCGCTGGTTTATCATCCTGGCCCCATCTTTAACCGCTGTGCCCATGAGCCTGATCGGTCTGGCACCAAGCTATGCGTCACTGTTGATTCTTCTTTTTATCACCGGCATCAGTGTTTCTCTGTTTCATGTGCCGTCGCCGGTAATGGTCGCCAAGCTGTCCGGAGACTTCAAGGGCCGTGGGATGGCCTTTTTTATGACCGGCGGCGAACTGGCCAGAACCATTGGCCCCCTGTTCGCCGTGGGTGCCGTTTCATTGATGGGGCTGGAGGGATTCTATCCGGTGATGGTATTCGGCATAGCGTCTTCTTTCTG
>JBFFHG010001033.1:0-1779 GCA_041557055.1 Desulfosarcinaceae bacterium | reverse complement strand
TCCAGTTCTCCTGGCACGGGGGGGAGCCCACACTCCTCGGCCTCGACTACTTCCGCAGGATCATGGAGCTGCAGCGCAGGCACCGGCCCCCAGGCAGGCGCATCGCCAACGGCATCCAGACCAACGGGACCCTCCTCGACGACGACTGGTGCCGCTTCCTCGCGGCGGAGGGCTTCGCCGTCGGGCTCAGCCTGGACGGCCCCCGGGATATTCAGGATTACAATCGCCCCACGGTCAATCAGGACGGATCGTTTGACGCCGTGCGCGATGCCCTGACCTATTTCAACGATGCCGGTCTGCCTTTTGGTATCCGGACCACCATCACCCGGTCCAGTGTCGGTCGGATGGTGGAAATCGTCGAAAGCCTGCACAGCCGGTTTAAATTCATCTATCTTCAGATGGAGCCGGTGTGGCTTTGCGGGCGGTGTGTGCGCAGCGAAGATCCGCCGCCGGACGATGATGCTTTCATTGAAAATTTTATCAAAGCGTTCAGGCGCGGCCATGAACTGGGGATTCATGTCACCTACTCCGGCGCCCGTCTGGATACGTTGACCTCCAAGTTCTGCGCCGCCCCCGGCGATAGTTTTACCGTATTGCCTGAAGGCATCGTCACATCGTGTTACGAAGTGACCGAGCGTTCGGACCCCAAGGCGGAGATATTTCATTTCGGCGCCTACAATGCCGAAACCGGCGGATTTGATTTTGATCTTCAGCGCCTTGAGGCGTTGCGCAAGCTGACGGTCGACAACCTGCCCTTTTGCGAAGATTGCTTTTGCAAATGGCATTGTGCGGGCGACTGCCTTTCCAAGGCCTTTGACCTTACCCGGTCCATGCGGCATTGCGGGACCACGCGCTGCAAGATCAACAGAGCCTTAACCCTGGCCTGGCTCAAGATGACCATCGAACAGGCCCAACTGGCGAATTCAACACCTTGATTGGAGCGGACCATGGCCGAGAAACCCGATGATCGACTGAAAAACACGCCGCCAACGGCCGATGACCCGGATGAAGAGCCGAGAATTTATATTGTGGTGGATCATCAGAAAATGCCGCGGCCCGGCCTTGAGACCTTTTTTGCGCAGGTTCAGGGCGATACCGAGGCGCCCAAATCCGGATGCGCCTGCGATCCGGTGGGCGGGTCTTTTTGTTCCTGCAACAAGGTCTGCACCTGCGTGCCGGTCTGCAGTTGTGTCGGCCACAAGGTGTGTGAATGTGTGCCTGCGTGCAGTTGTGTCGGGCATACCCGTTCCGGCGGGAGCTATGGTGGAGGTTGCCGATGCGCCCCGGTTCATTGACCCCCGGCCTTTTTTTTAAACATCATGGCGGTCGGAAATTGATCGCCGTGCTGCTGCATGCCGTGCTGTTCTCGGGGCTCATCGGTTATGGGGCGCCTGCCCGGGCGGCAGAGGAGCGGCGCAGGTATGAGGGCAACCGCAAAGCCCGGGAGGTGCAAGAGAGCAAGATTGAAGGCCGTCATATCGGGCAGGATCCGTTTGCCTTTGAAACCGCCCGGCAGATGTATGCAACCGGTCCGGAAAAGCCATTTGACCCATTCGCCGGGAAATTGATGGAGACCATCGGCAATAAGTTGCCGGGCAATTACCAGGACGACGGCCAGGAGGGGCTCACCGCCTTGCTGCTGCGCCTGCATCCTTACCGCAAAACAGAGCAGGTGCAGAAGGCGGTCCGGCAATGGGCCCGGCAATATTTTGATGCCATGCCCAAAGAGCCGTCCGGATCGTTGAAAAGCCTTATCGCAAGCGGGTTGAAAAAAATCGG
>JBFFHG010001032.1:0-1784 GCA_041557055.1 Desulfosarcinaceae bacterium | reverse complement strand
TCATTGGATAAATCTTTAGCAACCATTGGTGTAGTAAATGGACCTCTCAAATTTTCCGATTATTGGATGGACACTAACTTATAAAAATTGGAATGGCCCTGCGAATAATGTAGACCAGCCATATATAAGCAGCAAAAAATCACCAAAGACAAGTGTTTGATGTCTAATCGTTTATATCTGTTTAAACCCTTTATCCGTATTGGATTCAGCTCAAAATTCGTTACGCTAAAATGCTTTGAATAACAATCCAGGCGTAGTCTATCATTATATATTGTCAGGTAATGATCACATAACATCAATATTGGTATAATAAAAATTTCAAGATATTTCATGTGTCTATTTTACTCTCTTGGCGCTTTACCGATCAGATTTATGCAACATCAGAGATAGCAGATAGGAATTTGCTTGCTATACAGAAAAATATCGGAAATTACAATAGGGGAAAGAAAAAAAGCAAAAAAACACTGGCGGCATTGCGTATCCAACCGATTTTGAACACCTGATAGTAATTCTTGGCATAATGACATGACTGAAGCACCCTATGCCTGCCAATCATGCAACGATCTGGTAATTATTATATACAACCAAATAATCCCGGTTGCTGTTATTGGAATTGTTGATCGTGTCTTCATCGGGTCCGGCCTAACTGGTGCCCATCCAGAAACAGGCAAATTGGGTCGAAATCAAGGCCTGCGAAAAGCTTTACCCCAGGCATATGGTTGGTATTGCGAGGATTAAATTTTTCGCACAACACGGATATCGGGCAAATTGGCCATTTATGGATGGGCACTAACTGAGATAATCGGTAATCAGGCGCTCATAGACTTCATCGGTTTCGGTCTGAACCACGGATTGCAGTCTGCGATACTGCTTCATCAGGTTTTCGGCAAAGGGGGTCAGGCGTGAGCCTTTGCCGTCCCGGACAATCAGTTCTTTACCGATGCGTTTTTCAGAGGTGCGAACGCGCATCCAGACTGCCCGGTAGCTCATGTGCAGCTCTTTGGCGGCGGCCTGCATGGACCCCAAGCGGCGGATGGCATCCAGGATGCGGTAGCGGCCCAAACCGAAGATCACCTTGCCTTTGGCGTCTTCGATCCAGATTTTGGAGCGCACAAAAAAATGGATGGGTTCGGGTTTCATTGGATTGACGATCTGCTTTTCTTTGCTGGTTGAAAAATCGTTATTATTGGTTTTTCAAATAAATAACATAAGATGACATTAACAGACATCTATCGTGAAAACAAGCAAAACGGAACTGAACAAAGCCTCAAGTTGAGCTGTTGAATTCTTTCGCCTTTTTTTATGCAAGGGCCGCAGCACCAAATTTCATGCTTTTGCTTGTGGGGTCACCTGTCCCAATGGACCCCAATTTTTACGCTTTCTCAAAGCAGCATATTTCAAGGGGCGAGGTGGGAGGCCGGTTTGGGGTGGGAGCTTTTGTCCCGGCGATGGGCCAACGCCGCTCTCTTTGTACTGGTTTGTTGGGTGTCCCGTTTCAGTGAACCGAAACCCCGCACCAGGTTATCCTATCGATATTTAAACGAATTATTTATTATAAAAAAAGCGTGACACCATTTTCCGCCATGACGGCCGATCCGGCACATCCTGTGCTAATGCAGAAGAATTGTATCTGATTTGACATACAACCGGCGTTGCATGTTAAAATGATTTTAGCGCCTTTGTAATGGAGTACAAACAATCGCATCCCATGAAAAACAGTGGAAAATTGATTTTTAATGGATACTGGATATGGCAATTATCTTTCCGGATGATAATTCAAGTAC
>JBFFHG010001031.1:0-1789 GCA_041557055.1 Desulfosarcinaceae bacterium | reverse complement strand
GGTTGAAATAACAATGAAAACAGACATACATCCCAAATATGAACAAACGACCATAAAGTGTGCCTGCGGCAAAACAATCGAGGTGGGATCGACCAAAAAGGATATCAGTGTGGAAATTTGTTCACAATGTCATCCTTTTTTTACCGGAAAACAGAAATTGGTGGCCACAGCCGGTCGCATTGAGCGTTTTCGTAAAAAATACGAAAAATTTCAAAAAAAATAGGTATCCGGTCTGTTCGCCGGATTTAGTCGGCATCACTCAAGCTGTCGCCCCTTAGGGGCCGACGGCTTGACGCGTTCTACGGTTACCCGAATTATAATTTATAATTGGGTGCAGATTTTTCACGGGCGGACTGTATTTTTGTTACCAACGATTGGGTGATTGATTGATCATGTTCGATAAACTCAAAGGTGTTGAAGATCGGTTTCGCCAATTGGAGTCCCTGCTTAGCGACCCCAAGGTTTTGCAGAACCGTGAGGCATATAATCAGTATGCGCGCGAACACGCTGATATCAATGAAATTGTTAATGCATTCAGGATATACAGGCAAATTGACCAAGAGTTGGATGAAAGCCTGGAGCTTTTGAAAGACAGTGACCCGGAGATTAAGGGGCTGGCCAAAGACGAAATCGATCGGCTGACCGTGGAGAAGGAGCGGTTGGAACTGCAGCTCAAGCAATTGCTGATTCCCAAAGATCCTTTGGACCAAAAGAATGTGTTGCTTGAAATTCGCGCCGGGACCGGTGGAGATGAGGCCGGGCTCTTTGCCAATAATCTTTTCAAAATGTATACCCGCTATGCTGAAACCCGGAACTGGCAGATTGATGTCATGAGTCACCATGCCACCGGCGTGGGAGGTTTGAAAGAGATTGTGGCGCTCGTTAAGGGCAAAGGGGTTTACAGCCGGCTCAAATATGAAAGCGGTACGCACAGGGTTCAGCGTGTGCCGACAACCGAGACACAGGGGCGCATTCACACATCGGCGGTGACAGTGGCCGTATTGCCTGAAGCCGAAGATGTGGAGGTCGCCATCGATCCCGGCGAACTGCGTGTGGATGTATTTCGTTCAAGCGGTCCCGGAGGTCAATCGGTGAATACCACGGACTCGGCCGTGCGTATTACCCATCTGCCCACAGGGTTGGTGGTGACCTGCCAGGATGAGAAATCGCAGCATAAAAACAAAGCCAAAGCGCTTAAAGTGTTGCGCGCCAGACTTTTGGATCAGATGGTGCAGGAGCAGAACACCAAACGATCTCAGGAGAGAAAAAGCCAGGTGGGCAGCGGTGATCGAAGCGAGCGTATCCGAACCTACAATTTCCCCCAGGGCCGCCTGACCGATCATCGTATTGGCCTGACCCTATATCGGTTGGATGCCATTTTACAAGGGGACCTGGATGAGGTTGTCGATGCCCTTGTGACATTCTATCAAAGTCAAGCCCTTCAGCATGTCCAATGACAACCAGTTGTTAACCAGTTCGTGGACCATACTCAAAACATTGCAATGGACCGCTGACTATTTTAAACGCAGCGGCATTGAGCGCGGCCGTTCGTCAGCGGAAATTTTGTTGGCCCACGCCCTTCAATGCGAACGTATCGATCTCTATTTGCGGTATGATCAGCCCCTGCATGCGGACGAATTGAGCCGGTTCAAGGGGTTGATCCTGCGCCGTGCCCGGCGAGAGCCCGATGCTTATATTGTCGGTCAAAAGGAGTTCTGGTCCCTATCATTTCAAGTGACGCCCGATGTGTTGATACCGCGGCCGGAAACCGAATGCCTGGTGGAGGCGG
>JBFFHG010001030.1:0-1799 GCA_041557055.1 Desulfosarcinaceae bacterium | reverse complement strand
GTGCATGTTCAACAGAAGGATTCCAACCGATCGCAACCGGCCCAACGGCATCAGCCCAATGATGTGGTTGCTGAAAACGGCATGGTGGCCGCCGCCCATCCCCTGGCGGTCCGGGCCGGACTGGAAATCCTTCAAAAGGGCGGGAATGCTGTTGATGCCGCCGTGGCCACCGGTTTTGCCATTGGCGTTGTAGAACCCATGGCCTCGGGAATCGGCGGCAGCGGTTATATCCTCATTCATACCAAGGATGGAGAGAATATCGCCATTGACGCCCGCGGCATGGCGCCCGCCTATGTCGATGCCGGGCATAAACGAATCCTGTGCAAATCCTGCCCGGATCGGCATGGTGCCCAGGCGGTTCTGGTTCCCGGACTGCTTTCAGGTTATGAAAAAGTGCTGCAGCGTTACGGCACCCTGCCGCTGTCGGAAATTGTAAAACCCGCCATCCGGCTGGCTGAACAGGGGTTTGCCTGCACTGATCTGATCCACCGGTCCGTCAATGATAATTATGAATGGATTCTCAAAAACAATGAAAGTCAGGATGTTCCTTTTTTAAAAGACGGATTGCCGGTGGCTGCCGGAGAGACCATCACCATGCCCAAACTGGCCAAGGCCTTCAAGCTGATCGGAGAAAAAGGCATTTCCAAGGCCTTCTACAAAGGGCCCATCGGCCGCTCCATGGTCCAGCGGCTCAACACGCTCGGTTCGCGTCTCAGCCTGGAAGATTTGCAAGGGTATGAGGCTTTGGTGCGTCAGCCGGTTACAAGCACCTACCGGGGATATCCCATCATTTCCATGCCGCCTTCATCCTCCGGGGGAGCGACGGTCATTGAAACTTTGAACATCCTGGAAACGTTTCCCGTGCGCGCCTGGACTCACAACAGCATCGAACACATTCATCACCTGCGCGAATCCTTCCGGATCGCATTTGCAGACAGAATGGCCTTTTTGGCAGACCCTGATTTCAATGCCGTCCCCCTGGATATGCTGATCTCCAAGAAATATGCTTTCAAAAGGGCGGCCGGGATCGACCCCCATGCGGCGATGAAGAAAATTCCTGCCGGCAATCCGGAAGACGAGCACTGGTCCACCACCCATTTTTCAGTTGCGGACGCCGACGGCAACATCGTGGCCATCACCCAAACCCTGGTCTCTTTTTTCGGCGCCCAAATCATCGATCCTGAATACGGCTTTTGGTACAATAACAGTCTGGTCAGCTTTACAGAGAAGGCCGCATCGATCAACGCCACCCAACCGGGCAAGCGCCCGCGTTCTTCCATGAGTCCCACCCTGGTGCTGGACCCTGACGGCAAAGCCTTCATGACTCTGGGCAGCCCTGGAAGTTCGCGGATCATCAACGCGGTCGTTCAAATCATCTCCAATGTAATTGACTTCGGCATGTCCATTGACCAGGCCATTGAAGCACCGAGAATCGCCAGTACCAAAACCGGGAAATTGTATCTTGAGGGGCATCTGGAAGATGCGGCGTTGAAAGCGGACGGGCTTAAAGAGCTTGGACATGCGGTGGAAATTCGCGATTCTTACGATCTTTACTTCGGAGGCGCGCAGGCCATCCTGTTCAAAGAAGGTAAACTGTTCGGAGGCGCCGATTCCCGCCGGGACGGATGCGCTTCAGGGTACTGATCCGGCAGTTTGCGGTTCATTAATCAATATAAGAAAGTTTAAGGAGATTTTATGAGAGTGATTAAAGAATGTTTGAAGTTGTTTTTGGCGGTTTGTATCTGTTTCGCCCTGGTCGGCAATGGTTGGGCATGCACCGTGGGCGTGGCCACCGGCCG
>JBFFHG010001029.1:0-1803 GCA_041557055.1 Desulfosarcinaceae bacterium | reverse complement strand
CCGGCGATGTGCTTGCGGGTCGTATTCTTGCCGCGCGGCCGGATCTTCCGGTGATATTATGCACAGGCTACAGCGAGAAGATCACACATAAAGATATCCCCCGGATCGGAATCGAAACCCTTGTCATGAAGCCCCTATCCATCAGCCAACTGGCCCGAACCCTGAGGCAGGTGTTGGACCATCGCCCATCGGTGCATAACACGCAATTTTTAAAGGCTTTTTCGGATTAGTGAATAAGATTTGCGCCTTTTTCCGTGAGCTTAAGGATTGGAGGGGCCCCTTTGGTATAATGCAACACCCCTTTGGCCGCCAGTTGGCGGATGGCCTTTTCAAAATCCTTTCTCTCGAAAGCATCCAAAACAGGCAGATATTCCTCGTGCAGCCATCTTTCCGGCAACACGTCATCCTCTTCACCGTTCATGGCTCTGAACTGATCAAGAATATCCTTTTTAATTCTCTTTATATCTCGACTCATGGTTGGACCCTTTTTTCATAACAATTTTACACAACTGTCCCCTCCGGGGCAATGCTGAAACAAACATAACGCCCTTTGGTCGGTTGACAAGGCCAATCATTACATAAAAAAACAATTAATAACCTGAAACGATCTCTCTGATATTGAACCATAAGGTGCGCACAAAAATGCTTAAGGGCCCGATATCATCAGATTGGGAATCAAGGCATGGCGGGATTCAAGTCAAAACGCCTTTCAAACCGACGGCATCTGCAACCTGACGCATCCCCATAATGGTTTCCGTTATCAGGGCGGCACGATCCATACCCAGCATCTGCGCCCCGCGATCAATAATCGATCGATCCACACCGGCGGCAAAGCGCTTGTCTTTCCATTTTTTCTGGACCGATTTGGCCGTCAGATCCAAAACGCTTTTACCGGGCCGCACCAATGCCGAAGTCGCCACCAGGCCGGTCAATTCATCCACTGCGTAGAGCACCTTTTCAAGATCCGTTTCCGGCTGGACCTCGCTGCAAATTCCCCACCCATGGCTGACCACCGCACGGATATACGCCTTGGGCCAGTTGCGGGCCTCCAGAATCTCGGCCGTTTTCCGGCAATGCTGATCCGGAAACTGTTCATAATCCAAATCGTGAATGAGCCCGATAATGCCCCACTCTTCCTCATCCTGGCCACGCAGGCGGGCAAAGTGACGCATGACGCCCTCCACCGCCAGAGCGTGCCGAATCAGGCTCTCGCTCTGATTGTATGTGGTCAACAGTTCAAAGGCATCTTCGCGGGTGGGCTTGATCGCGGTCATAAAAAAATCCTTTCAGGAACACGCATGGTTGAATCTCTCTGCTGGAAAAACCGTTTCAAAAGAAGCAAACATTAAAGCCACAGAACACCTTTTAAATTTGGCGCCGGAGACTTGATATCCCGCGCCCAGCCGACAAGCTTGGAACCTCTTGATTTTCAAACCAAATAAAACTCACATCCGGGCCATAATACAACGCGGGCCGGCCTAATCCCCTTCATCCCGGTACCGGTTTTGAATGGCGCGGATAATCTCGTAGCGGCTGAAAAATATCTCCACCAGTTCGGGGTCGAAATGGGATCCGGCGCTTTTCTCGATCTGGGCCAGAATCGTGGTCTCGTCCCAGGCCTCTTTGTAGCTGCGTTTGGAGCTTAAAGCGTCAAACACATCGGCCAAGGCCACAATGCGGCCGAACAGTGGAATTTCAGTGCCCTTTTTACCCCGGGGCAAACCGTTGGAAAGCATAAACCCCTTGATGGGCCGCCCCGAGTGAAAATCGAGATAGCCCGGATAGCCGTTGCCGTCCCAACGT
>JBFFHG010001028.1:0-1803 GCA_041557055.1 Desulfosarcinaceae bacterium | reverse complement strand
TTTGATGGATCGGTTCCTTTAAGATACTCACCTATGAAAGAAAACCATCACGATGCTGAAAAACGGGGTGTAATCAACACCGGACACGGGGCGTTCCGCACCACCAATTCCGTGGTTCTCCCGAAAAAGGTTGCTTCCAAGAACTGCTGATGACGAGCGCCCAGAACGATAAGATCGTCCTTGTTTTCC
This sequence comes from Desulfosarcinaceae bacterium, assembly GCA_041557055.1. Classification (GTDB taxonomy): domain Bacteria; phylum Desulfobacterota; class Desulfobacteria; order Desulfobacterales; family Desulfosarcinaceae; genus JARRKU01. The sequence continues at coordinate 1,614 of JBFFHG010001028.1, read as the reverse complement.
CCGGCATAGGAGATGATCTCTTCAGCGGCGTGACCTTTACGAACCATCGGTTGAACCTCGCATTGTACCTTTACCGTATCTGCGATCCAGGCACACAATTTTTCCTCGTCTTTTGAGATGTCCGCATCCGTGTCTGTTTCCCTGATGTGGAGTACGGTCAGAACTGCAGCAAAGCGCTCGGCAAGGGCCGCCGCATGACGCAAAGCGGTGACGGCTGTTTCTGAAATATTGCATGGACACAGGATTCTCTTTAATAAAGGGATGGCATCTGCACGCGTTACGTCGATAAATAGATGGGTTTTTTGCCTTATCGTGAATACGGGAACCGTTGCACTTGCCACCGTGTTTTCGGCCACGGATCCCAATCTTAGATGTTTCACCCCCCCGTAGCCATGGGTGCCCATCACAATAAAGTCGATGGCCGCTTGTTTCGTGAAGTCCAGAATTGCCCCCACCGGATGCGTTTCAACGACTTGGAACTTCAGATCAAGTCCCTTGGCGTGGATTCCGAGGATTTTTTGGGCATGTTCAGCAAGGTGATTTCGAAGGCTGGTTTTGGCCGTTGTAAGTTCTTGAATCAGATGATCGCTTTCTTTTCGGGAAAAATAACGGGGCAGTTCAAATGTTTCTGAATGCAAAACATGCAGGGTTGCACTGTATTCCCTTGCCGCTACTGAGGCATACTTGAGGGCCAGATCGGAGAGCTCGCTAAAATCCAGGGGGCAAAGAATACGTTTGGGCTCGAACGTAAACATGTCAGCCATAATATCCTCCAGGGTTTGTGCCGGCCCGGTTGAGCTGAATCTTCCTTTCTCCCTTTAAGGTATTTATATTTTTAAAGGGTACTTTTTTTCATGGTTCTTTATAGGGCCATTTTCGTTGCGGGTATCCGTATCTATGACTGTGGGATATAGAATTATAACAGAGTAGGAAGAAAATTTAAATTAAAATATTTTGAGTTTCAAAGGCTCAGCGCCTCCTCTATAAAAAGCTTTTCAGTTGGCGTTTATCATGTTAACGTTTAATTTTGAAAGAGGACATGGTTAGTTTCTTAATGACTGAGAAAGAATACATGCCGGCAAAGTTCAATCTTCAGAGAAAAATTTCAGCATTACTGGTTTACGGAAGGCCACCACTGGTCTTTGGCGGAATGCTTTGCGCCCTTGGGGTCATGTGGACCCGAAACCCACTGCTCTATACGTTAGGGGTGACATTACTTGTTATCTCCATGAGCTTTGACCTGATCGATGGGTGGTTTTCAAGCCGTTTTCAGCCATACGCTGCTCTGGTCCATCTTGCCGACCGGGTCATGGACAAGATCGTCTATTCGATTATATTTCCGCTGGTGGCTGTCGGTATCATGTGGCGCCTTCTTTTAACCTCGCCCTCCGGATCCAAGGCCGAATTGTTTCATGGCATTTTTGTCCTGATTTTATGCGTAACCGTCCTGATACGTGACAATTTTGCCAACTTTATGCGGTTTTTCGCCATGCGAACAGGACCGGAACCGGAAATAAGAGAGTTCACGCGGTTAAGGACCATTGTCGCTGCACCGGTCGGAACCCTCTTGTACGCCCATGCTTTTTATGTCCCGGGAGATTTGACTTCTCAGAT
>JBFFHG010001027.1:0-1815 GCA_041557055.1 Desulfosarcinaceae bacterium | reverse complement strand
GCCATGGCACCGGCCTTTGCCTTTGAAGATCCCGATTCAATGCTGGATTTGGTTTTTGTCATCGATAATTCAGGCAGTATGAAAAAAAACGACCCCAATTTCATCACCCCACAGGTCGTGGAGACCTTTATCCGTCAACTGCCCGAACAGACCCAGGTGGGTCTGGTGCTTTTTGACCAGAATGCACGTCTGTTGAGGCCCATGACAAAAATTTCCGCTCCCCGGGCCGGGCAGGATCTGATTGCCAGCCTCAAGAAAATCGATTACCGCGGCCAGCGCACCAATACCCCCATAGGCATCGAGCGGGCGATCTACGAATTGAAAACCAACGGCCGGGCCACGGCTCAAAAAGGCATTGTCTTTATCACTGACGGCATCGTGGATACCGGCAATCCCCAAAAGGATAAGGAGCTGACCCAATGGCTGAAAAAGGATCTGACGGCTCAGAGCAAGCAACTGGGAATTCGCATATTCGGCATTGCACTCACCGAAGCCGCTGATTTCTCACTTATCCAGGCCCTGGCCATGCGAACCGACGGCGAATATTTCCGTACCTATGAGGCGTCCGAAATCTCGACGGCGTTAAAACAGGTACAAGCCCACATGGCGCCCAAACCAAAACCGGCGCCCGCGCCCCTGCCGCTGCTGCCGGTACCGCCCGAACCCCCTGAGCCAAAAATCACGCAACACGTTCAGCCCGTCAAACCGGCACCGCCCAAACCCATGTCCGACCAGAAAGCCGTGGTGGTCACGGAAAAAAGCGCATGGATGATATCCCTGACCTTAACGCTGGTCATCGTGGCCTTGATTGCAGCCCTTGTCTTCTTCTTCATCCAAAACATCAAACGCAAAGCAACGGCGGTACCGGAAGGTGAGAAGAAACTCGATATTCCCGAAGCCGAACTTGAAGATCTGCAAAAAGTGTGCGGCGAAGCCTTCTTCAAGCTGAATAAGGCCCGCATCAACATCGGCCGCAACCAGCGCAACGACATCGTCATTGCCCAACCGGCCGTATCCGGTTTTCATGCCACCATTGAGTTCCGCAGCATGGCCTTTTATTTAGAGGATCAGCGCAGCACCAACGGCACCCAACTCAACGGCCGCAAGCTCCCGCCCAATGAACCGGCGCGGCTTAAAAGCGGTGACCGCATTACCTTTGCCAAATTTGATTTCAAATTCATCATGGTGGACCAGATCCCATTTGGCGACACGGTGATGCTCTCCATGACCGCCCTGGCCGACCCGGAAGCCGAAGCCACCATCGTGCTCGATCTTGACGGCGCCGACAGCAAGCAGGGCCTCATCTCCTGCATGCAAAATCATTTGATGCAAATCTACGGCCTGAGTCCCAAACACAAAATGTTTGTAAACACCTATTTTGCCCATGACATACTGGACATCATTGCCACAACCGCGCATGAAAACCTGCAATTGACCAAAACCGATGAAGACCAGCACTGCACCCCCATCATAAAAAACAAATCCTTCTATATGGTCTGCAGCCTGCCGGCTGCCATTGACAAAGCCGCCGGTTGGTACGGCGCCCGCTTCAACGGGTACACCCAATTCATTTTCAAATGGATTCGTTCCGAACAGTACCTGTCGGCCCAATGCGACCAATTGTGCATTATCACCTTTGGTCAGGCCCCGGCCACATGGGTCAGCATCACCATCGTTCCCACCCATTCGGAGCCCGAACCGGTGGAGATCATGTCAGTTGATTTCTTAAACGAAGAGGAAAAAGCCTCCCTGGCCCTTGACTTTGACAATCATGGCCGGGTGATATAGCCGGGCGTTGCGCAAATCACAATTGAG
>JBFFHG010001026.1:0-1833 GCA_041557055.1 Desulfosarcinaceae bacterium | reverse complement strand
GACAATCTGCAAAAATGGAGGAGGTATCATGTCCAAGTTCACGAAACTGCTATTGGCGGCCGGATTCTTGCTGTTTTTGGGCAGTACGGTTACACAGGCCTGCAGCATTGCCGGTGCAACCGGCGCATCCACCGGGGACGGCAGACCCGTATTGTTCAAAAACAGGGACGCCTGGGGCTCCAAAGACGACTGGAAAGTGTTCGCCTTTTCGCATGAAGCAACGGGCGACACTTTCGGATCGGAAGACAGATACGGCGACCGGTTCAACTTCACAGGTGTCGGCGATCTGGATTCAATCGACCCGGCCAGTGACGAATACTACCCCTGGGCCGGGGCCAACGAAAAAGGGCTGGCCCTGGTTCAAGGGGGCAATCACAGCCTGAAAGCGAATGTCATCACTGCCCAGGGATATACCCCGGATGAAGATACGAACGGTATGGACAACGGGCAGTTGAATATGCTCATTCTATCCCGGTGCGAAACCGTCGACGAAGTGGAAGAACTTTTGCGCGACACCAACGCCGGCGGAGGCTGGAACGGAAGTCAGGCCAGGTTTACCACATCGCTTGTGATGGTATTCGACCGTTACGGCAATATGGCGACCTTTGAAGTCGGGCCCACCGATTTTACAAGGGACAACGTCACCGCAGAGTACTACAAAGACAACAATGGTTTTTATTCCGATATTCACGACGACGACAAGGATCTTGCCAATCCCGTGGATGGCGCATACAGCGGATTCGACTGGAGAACCAATTTCAACCGGGTTTCCTATGTGTCGGCAAATTACCCCTTTTTTGTGGATGAGAGCACCACCAAGGTCATTGACAACACCGTCGTCAACACCGGCGACACCCCCGACGGGATTCACGATTGGGAGTATTCAATCAGTGCGGTTTCCCGCTGGTCGCGAGTCGGCCATCGCATGGATGATCCGCTCCTGAAAGACTATCAATACATGATTCAGAAAAATACCGGCGCCAAAGGCATGCCCAAACTATATGATATCGAATCGCTGGCCAAAAGCATCGGCAACCTCCCGTATGACGGGGAGAAACCAACGGGCTTGCATATCAATCGATTTGCCACGACCTTCAGTGTGGTGATCACGGGAAGCAAAATCGACGACCCGCACGACGGCAGCCTGACGACGATTTGGCTGGCCCAGGGAGAACCCACGGTATCGGTTTTCATTCCAATATTCGCCCCCCTTAAAACGCCTGGTTGTCTGCACAACATGTACAGGTTTACCAACGAAAAACGCAAGCTGGTGTACGATTACGACGATGACGACTCGCTTGGTTACAGCACGGGCAGAAATGTCGATCATGCCATCGATACGCAAGCGTTGACCGGATCTTCGGACAACGGTTCGCAGTACTACGGAGAAGGCGGTATTCAGTACCCGATCTTCCAATCGGAATACTGGGCCTACGACCAGTACGATGCGTTCCTTCAGTACCTGAGAACAGCGTCATTGACAGAGCGGCAACTGAAAACCGTGATGAAACTATGGCAGGATGTCATCGCCAACCTTATGAAAACAGCCTATCGGATGAATATAAGCGTGCCGGATATGCTCGATCAGAAATATGCCCCCTCGATTTCGTCCCAATTTGACGACATCCGGGAGGCATGCAACAGCAAAGACTATCAGGCCCTGCGCCTTCATCTCGAATCATTGCACGGTCTGGTTAAAAATCATCGAAACCGGTGTTTTTAATATTTGACTTTGTGAAAACGGGATTTGTGATTTTATGCGAATTGCTTGACTTTTTAAGCTTTTAAATTCTTACGGCCAAAGTCTGAGAGATACGCACTCAGACTTTGGCT
>JBFFHG010001025.1:0-1858 GCA_041557055.1 Desulfosarcinaceae bacterium | reverse complement strand
TCTCTATACTCCCTTGAACTAAAAGGGTTTTCTTGTTACATAGACAAATTGGACCTCGAAACTGCATTGAAGCGCATGTTTTTATCGTTATGAATCTTAAATATCGTTGTCCGATATTTATTTTGGTTGGTTGTTCCAGATATGTTGATGCACGTAGGGTAAACGAAATCAACGAGATCTGTTTACCCCCTTGTAAGCAACAACTTATTTCCCAAAGGAGGAAAACCGTTGTCCTACATACTTGATCAAGAACAGCTGGATGGTATCGAAGAAGTCTTGCAAAAGGACCTGATGGACTTAGGGCTGAAATGTGTCATTCTCATCGATATGGCCGGTAACATCATCGCCAATTTGGATAATGGCCAAGTGGGACATGATGTCTATTCCCTGGCAGCCCTGGCGGCCGGCAACTTTGGTGCCGTATGCGCAATGGCCGCCATCATTGGGGAAGACGATTTTGCATTGCTCTTTCACAAAGGGAAAAATGAAAATATTCATTTCAGCAAAGTCATGGATGATTTTCTTTTGGTAACCATCTTTGGCAATGATGTCTCTTTAGGGTATTTGCGACTGAAAGTAGATGAATCCATTGGAAAAATCACCACGATTTTCGAAAAAATGAGAAAATGATACTGTGGGTCGGCCAGGTCACCGGGGCCGGCATCGCTTAGCCCGAATGTAGGATGAGGATGTCCGCGTGGCGGTTATTCATATTCGTAACAAGGAAGTGCAGATTAAAATCGTCTATGTAGGTCCGGGACGGGGGGGGAAAACCACCAATCTGGAATACATTTTCGGCAAAATTCGCCATCGGATCCTTTCAGATATGGTTAGCATCAAGACCCATGGCGACCGGACACTGTTTTTCGATTTTCTGCCTTTTGATTTAGGACAAATCCAGGGATATCGCATCAAAACACAGCTCTATACCGTGCCGGGGCAGGTCAAGTACAATGCCACGCGTAAGTTGGTTCTCAAAGGTGTGGACGGCATCGTATTCGTTGCCGACTCAATGGCCGTGATGCGTGAAAAAAACATGCAGGCCCTTCAAAATCTGGAAGAAAACCTAACTTATTATGATATAGATTTATACAACAAATTCCCGTTCATTATGCAATATAACAAAAGAGACCTGGCATCAGAGGGCATACCATTGATGGACGTTAAAACCATGGACCAAGATCTCAATTCAAAATTAAAAGCGCCTGTATTCAATGCCAGTGCTCTGAAAGGGGATAATGTTATTCCCACTGTGAAAAAGGCAATTTCTACTACGATTGTTTCCCTAAAAGATCAGTTGGCATAGGAGGTTGGCATTGGAAAAATTATCAAAAGAGCATCTGGTCAATGATATTGAAAGTCGCTTAGACGATTTTTTCGATGAAGGCACGATCTCGCCTTCCGCTGCAAAACCAACCGTCTCCATGGAAAAACTAAAATCAATGGTTTTATCCATCGACTGGGAAATAACGGAGACATGCCTGACCGATCTTATCAACGAAGCAGACACCCTCTTGCCCCACTTTGAAAATGATCGTCTGTCTCATACGCTGCTGCGCATGTTGCGGGCTGTTGGGCGCTATATTCGCCAACACAAAGCCCAGGCCCATCCTGACGCCATTAAACGGGTTATGTCTGTTTTTGCAAGCCTTGAGCAGCTCACCCTCAATCCGCAAATGCCGGAAGATCAAAAAAAAGGAATCGTTGCCAGGGAGATAGCGGCCTTCAAAAAACTCAAGCAGCAAGTCGAAACGCAACGTGGACCGGTAATGGGAGCACATGGTGCCGAAAACAAAGAGGCCGCCGAGTATGTACCGCGGCACAAATTCGAGCAAGCCATGAATGAGGTTGAACAGCG
>JBFFHG010001024.1:0-1865 GCA_041557055.1 Desulfosarcinaceae bacterium | reverse complement strand
GGCGATTTCGCCTTGGCCGGCGCCATAAATATTACCACTAAAAAAAGTGATGACACCAGTATTGGCCTTTCCGGAGGTGCTTACGGCGCATACGGTGGGGCCGCCACTATCAGCGGCATGGATTGGAAGATAAAACCCTTTCTATTATGGGAAGGCTATAACCGTGAGGGGTATCGGGACAATTCCGATTATCAGCGAGGTCAGTTTTTTAATAAATTTACAACCCGATTTTGGAATGGTCATCTTTCCGGCCGTCTGCATTACGTTGATCGTAACTGGGGCATTTCGGATTATCTCGGGATGGACGATGTCAAGGCCGGATTGATCGACCGCACCGACGCCCTTGATCCCACAAACAAGGGAGAGAGTGAATTATTCAATTTTGTGCTGAATTACAGTCCGCAAAACAGGGAGGAGGGCTTGCACGGTACGGTCTACGCCGAGTCCTATGAAAATAACCAATCTTTCCTATTTCCGCCGGCGCCTCAAATGCGTTTTTTCGACAAAAGAACCCGCATGGGATCAAAATTGATTTATAATTTTGTTCCCGGAGAAAACTTTTCGATAGCTGTGGGCAGTGACGCCCGCTATGACGATGTGGATTATGCTTATAAATTCGCCCGGAATTATTCGGAAATAATTGCAGTGATCGAAGATTATGGAACCCGCCAGTTCAGTACAGGCTTGTTTGCTCAGGCTCAATATAAGCCATTGGATTCTCTTAAACTGATGGGAGGTGTCCGATATGATTATTTCCATATCGACGTGGATAACAAACTTGATCCGGAAAATTCGGGTGAGTGCAACACTGATATTGTTAGTCCTAAAATCGGTATGGTTATCACCCCTTATGAAGATCTCAATGTTTTTGCCAATTACGGCACGGGCTTTAGATCGCCGGCCGCCTGGGAATTATCCCCCATCGGCAGTCCTGAAAATTTCGATCTTGAGGTCGCGCAGCTCCAATCATGGGATGTTGGTTTAAACGCCTTGTTGTTTAAAATGGTCTTCGTGGGTTTTGATTATTATCATACCCTGTTAGAGCGGGAAGTTGGCTTTAATGCAGATACGAACATGTACGAAAATATGGGAGAATCCAAAAGAACCGGGTTTGATGTGGAGGCCAGAATATACCTTCCCCATAACCTGGAGTTTTATGCCAGTTACGGTTACACCCGCGGAAGGTTGGAGAACCCAAGTGAGCCGGGAGCCGATCACATCAAAGCACTCCCGGAAGATGTCACTACGGTGGGCTTCCAGTGGACAAAAGCCTTGATCCGGGAACGGACATTCGGGCTTAATGCCTATTATACTCGATATGGCGAGCGGCCCCTGAACACAAAGGGCACCGTGACCGGCGCACCCTTGGACAGGTATTATGCCAAAGTGAACTATACACTAGAAAAATGGCAGGTTTCGCTGGAGGGGCAATATACGCCTGATGAATATGATTCTGAATGGATGTACTATTCCAGCAATCAGATTAATTTTTTACCAGCGCCGCAATGGCAATGTTTAGGCAAAGTGACCTATCATTTTTGACGGCCAATTGATTAGAGGCGTAACAGAATCATGTCTGAAAGATTTGAATAAAAGGCTGAATTGGAAACAGAAAGAAGGCCAAGCCTTTGCAGGGGGATAAAAATCAGAGGGGGTATTACTTCCGTTTTTTGCTTCCGTAACAGAATAACAGGTTTTGAAATGGTTCCTAAAAACGCATCAAGTTTGAAAACAGGTAAACTGTCAATCGTGAGCACCGGTCCAGGTGATCCCAAATACCTGACCTTGCAGGCGATTGAATCCATCCGGAATGCCGATTTGATTTTAGCACAACCGGAGGAGGCCATGAAGATAGGCAAATTCTT
>JBFFHG010001023.1:0-1866 GCA_041557055.1 Desulfosarcinaceae bacterium | reverse complement strand
TTCTGTTTACGCCCTCGGCCTCCAGATAATCCGCCGCCAAGATGCCGATCACCTTGCCGCGCGACATGAGCGGCAGGATGACCATGGAGGTGATGCGGTAGTTGCGGATAATCAGGTTGTTGGGGTTGAGCTTGAGCTTTTCGATGTCGTTGCAGATAAAAGGCAGCCCGCTGGAGGCGACCCGGGCCAGCAGGTTCTGGGTGCGGTTTAGAGGCACCTCATAGCCTAACAGCGGCTCTTTTTCCTCTTCCGAAACACCTACGCCTTCCACAAAACGCAGGCAGTTGTCCTGCTCGTCCCGCAGCATAATCATGGCCCGGCTATAGCCGATCGCCTTGCGGAAAAGATCCAGAACCGACGGCAGCAATTCCTTTAAATTAAGCTGGGCCAAAATGGCGGCGCTGGCTTGCTGAAGGCTTAAAAGTTGATCGATTTTGGCCTGCAGGTCCGCGTTAAGCGCTTGCACTTCACCGTGTTTGCGCTCCAAAAGCAGCTTATCCCGCTCGACTTCGGACAAGGTTTCGCCCAAAAGGCGGCGCCTTCCTGATAAAAGATGCTTGAAGCGGAATCCAAAGGAAGGGTTTTGCCAGCCCAGATGGAATTCGCAATAATCGTCGCCATTGAATTGGCACTTGGTTTCATGAACCCGGGCCGGCGGCACGCCCCAAAGAGTGGCCAGCGCCGAATAAATTCCCTGATTAACCAGGCAGAAATCTCGATTAAGCTCCAGCTCTTTATCCCAATAAAGCCGGACCACGGCCTCGTTTTTGGCGTTGTAAACTATTTCGACCTGCTTATTGCGGTTAAATTTTTCATTGAGGTTTTTGGCGCGGTTGACCGCGGCCCTGGGGCCGCCGAGCGCCTTGAGGAGAATATGCTGTATGTAGCCGAGACTTTGGTGGGTTACGGACTCGAAGCCGATGAGATACGCCACTTTTTCATTGCCGCTGATCCTGCGCGCATTGGCGTACATTATGCGGCAAACTTCCGACGAAACCCAGTTATGGGGATCGCACAAAAAGTCCAAGGGAGAATGTATGCCCTTGAGTTGTTCTTCCAGTCCTTCAAGCAACAACTCGGGAGAACCGTGGTGCCGGGCAATATATTCTATGATGGCTTTAGTATTTGCGCAGTTGTTCTGCCTGTCCACAATGTGTCCCCACCTCCCCCCAGTCTATCTCAACTTTACATTATAGTATAAATTAAATGTCAAGGCAAAAACGAAAGCCGTTTAAAAATAATTGCGTTTTTTTGCATTTGCCGCCCAGACAAACTACATTAATGAATCTATTTCATGGCGCGTCATTTACTACCACATATAGTTATCCATCACAACTTAATGCACATCTTAAATATATCATCTTTACGCATATCGTAATTTGAATGTTGCGAACCGGCCAATCTTTTCACTGAAAATTCATATTCGGCCATCAATATCAGCCAAGCTTGACATATTATCCGGCCTGTACGGGCATTGAATTATCGTGTTTCATGGCTTCTATTGTTGATCAAACTTTATTAATATATCTGCCGGAAGCAGGCCCAAACATGCTATGCAGTAAAACCTCGATCAAGCTCAAGCGCCGAAAACGGCCCAAGCATATGGCAGACGCTTGAATTGTGAATCATGGTTCACCTTGACACCGGACCGCGGTGGTGGAATATTTGGTTTATGACGCAGCAAGAGCATTACCTGGCCATCGGCGATATCCATGGCATGAAAGATAAACTGGATCTGGTTCTAAACGAGTTGGCGCCGTCCCTGCCCAGCGGCACCCGCCTTGTTTTCGTGGGCGATTATGTGGACCGTGGACCCCATTCCAGGGAAGTTATCGACCGCTTGATACGCCTAAAAAGCGAGCGGCC
>JBFFHG010001022.1:0-1874 GCA_041557055.1 Desulfosarcinaceae bacterium | reverse complement strand
GGAAGATAAAAATCAAGTGGCGTTCGTCAATAAAAATTGCGATATTCAATTTTCGCCCGGCGGACGGGGATAGATCCACTCCCCGGTAAATTCCGACGGGCATCGATTGTTTTAACGGACCGCCGCCTTTGAGTTTGGCCTTTTCCAGCAAGGTCACTGTTTTGGAAAGATTGCCCTTTTGATCCATATAGGCCAGGACCGTCGGTTTGGTCTTTCCGATCACGACTCCCCTGGCTTCCCACAAAGGATAGAAGGGAGATCGGCTTTGGATGGAAGGCGCCCATACGCGTTCGAAGTTCGTGATGCTTTCAACGCGGTTGCGTTTTAGATCGTAAGCGTTTTCAAAGATCTCCAAAGCATGGCCCTTATTCTCCACAGAAGCATAGGAAACGGCCTTTTCCACAACGCTTATCTCTTTGAATTCGCCATGATAGGCATCAAATAAGATGACGCCCTGCACGGCTGTTTTTTCGTTATTTTCGACAGCCAGCAAGGGTGCTGAAGGTGGCAATGGACGCCACCAGCACTTTCATTCTTTTTTTGATACCGGCTGAATACTTCATGGTTTTTCCTCCTCTTTGCATATGCCCCCTTGCTGCCCCATCCCTGATTAAATCATGCATATCACCCCACAGGGCGGAGCGTATGTGACCCGGATCACTTAATTGAATGATTTTGCGGCAAAACAGGCGGACCACTGCCGTCAATGCATGGAAGACTTACCGTAAAACAAGTCTCTTTGCCCGGATTGCTTGCACAGCTTATCGCGCCGTTGTGCATTTTGATAATGTTCAATGCGGTCGTCAATCCGAGGCCGACGCCTTGTCCGACATCTTTGGTCGTAAAAAACGGGTCGAAGACCATCGGCAAATGATCCTGCGCGATGCCTCGGCCAGTATCGCTTACCTTGATTTCGACGGCGTGGTTTCGGCAAAATCCGCTGATCGTAATCACACCTTCAGCTCCGACAGCATCGACACCATTTTGGATAATATTGGTAAACGCTTGTTCGATGTGGGGGACATTGCACTCGATCTGAGGCAGGTGGTCCGTTGTATTGCGTAAGGTGACGCCGGATGGAAGCTGCGATAAGAACCGGTCCGAAACCTTTTTCAGAATCACATCCAAACTGCACGACTCAATGGTCTGTTCCTCCGGGTGGGCAAAATAGCGCATTTCATGAACGATTGATTTGACCCTTAAAGCACCTTCAGAACAATCGTTTATCAATTCATCCGCATCTTGAATCAAAAAATCGATTTCGTATTTGTTCTCCAATTGGATCGATTTTTTAACCAGTCCGGGTAAGCCGGTGTGTGTCCTGTTTTGTGAGATGGACACATCCAATGCTTGCGCGAGCTCACGGTAGCACCCCAGCATGGTTTTGATATCGCCCATGTAATCTTTAAGCGAATTGAGGTTGCTGTTGACAAATCCGATGGGATTGTTGATTTCATGGGCGACCCCGGCGGCTAAATGGCCGATGGCCGCCAATTTTTCGGAACGGGACAGTTTTAGCTGGGTATCGCGGGTGGTGTCTTCCAGTTCCACTATCCGCCGTCCCGCCCTTATTCTGGCCAGCAATTCGTTCTGGTTAAAAGGTTTGACGATATAATCGTCCGCGCCCGAATCAAGACCGGCCACCGCATCATCCTTGGAGCTTTTGGCCGTCAAGAGAATGATGTAGATATACCGCGACAGATTCAGCTCCCTGATACGGCGGCACAGTGTCGGCCCATCCATTGCGGGCATCATCCAATCGGTCAGAATAATTCTGTATAGTTCCGCCTGTAACGCTTCCAAGGCCTTGGCGCCATCGGTGACATGGGTGACTTCATATCCCTTTTTGGCCAGAACCTTATTGAGCATGGTTC
>JBFFHG010001021.1:0-1882 GCA_041557055.1 Desulfosarcinaceae bacterium | reverse complement strand
GTCCGTTGTTTTGGTGGATATCGACCATTTTAAAAAAGTAAACGACACTTACGGGCATCAAGTCGGCGATGAGGTGCTGAAAGATTTTGCAAACTGCATCCAGAAAGAGATCCGCAAAAAGATCGATTGGGTGGTTCGTTACGGTGGTGAAGAGTTTTTGATTGTGCTTCCGGAGACTCAGAATCCGGGTGCGTTCAGCATGGCGGAAAGGCTGCGCCGGGCCGTTGCCAAAAAGGAGATCAGGGTAGGGGATAACAATTTTAAAATAACCGCCAGCTTCGGCGGCGCCTGCGCTGCGTTTCAAAAGAAAAACATAGGCGACATTTCCATTGAGCAGTTGATAAACCAGGCGGATGAACAGCTCTATCGCTCCAAGAAAGAGGGACGAAACAGATCAAGCGTAATCGAGTTCCTTCCCCGAAAAATTTGATGGGAACGGCTATATGGTGCTCGTGCCTTCCAAATCAAATACCTGGGTCACCGCCGCTGTTTCCAGGCTGTCGCCCAAGTCCGCAGAGGGCGTGTCAATACCGTGCATCTCCCGGATGTGTGAAAAGCAGCTTTTGACGAAAACCTGGTGGTGACGGCTGTCCGGCCGATGAATTCCAAATCTTAGTTTGTTGAGGAGGTGCGGCGGCAAATCATTGATGAGCGATTTTGTGGCCCAGATTTGGCCCTCCCGGCCCAGGCGGGACAGATCTGTTGCCAGGTTTGAAGCGCCGCCATAACTGACCAGACTGTCGCCCACAGATGACGATAATATCCCCATGAACTCATTTTCAAAATGAATTCCAATATTCAGCCGTATTTCAAGCAGCCAGGCCTTTTGCAGCTTCCATTGCCGGTCTAAATCCGCCATTTGTGATTTGAGCGCCAGGGCGCACTCAATGGTTCGCATGGAGCAAGCTTTTTCATATTCATCAGCCGCTATAAAGTGGGCCAAAAAGCCGCTATCCGAATGTTTGCAAAAAATACCCCCGAATTTTTCAATGGTGTGGATGCACCTTTGGCAAAGGTCATGGACCAGTCGGCAGTAAGCTTGCGACAACAAACCCGTTTGCAAGGCCTTTGAATTGTCCACAGATGCGGACAAGACCCCGTGGGACATTTTGATTGGATTGGGGTGACGGCGAACGTTTTCAAAGCGCTGCCGGATCTCATATGAACATATCAGGGGCGTGGAATCCTCATCCCGGGCAGCCGGTTCGAAGATAAAAAGGCGACCTTCGCCGAAACCCATGGCCATCACATCAAATTTTCGAATCTCGCCGCCGGGCAGCACCTGGACCAAATGGCTGCTGGCGGCGGCCCCATTGGTCGATTCCTGCCGGCTCTGTGCAATCAAGGATAAAATCAGCTCTTTTTGACTGTGAACCATCTTGTTGATTCGCTGCAGCAACGCCTCCTCCGGTATTATGGCCATGGCTTGGCGCACGAAAAAGCCGGCCCACTGCCGCCAGTTTTCCACCATTTGCTGGAATTGCGGGTTGAAAAGAATATCAAAGAGACCAAGCGTCGAATCGTCATTTTTTGCGAACCGGGAACTGCGCCAGAGTTGATCGGCGGCCATTTTGTTCTGCCATGCGACGCTCAAGCCGTCATCTATCAGCAGGGCTGGAAATTTGATACCGGATAAACTGAGTGTGCCCGGCATGGAACCGGCATCCGGTAACGGATGATCACCCTTTTCAATACCGCAAAGTTGATCTTCACCTTCGGAATCGGTATGATCCGCTAAACCCGGTTCTTCTGGTGGATTGGGTGGATTTGCATTACAGATGGATTCGAGGGGGTGTTGAGCAGGCGCCATGAGCATATTCGTTTCCTTAAAACCAGAGGCAGTGGCAAAATCACAATTTCAACGGGGAATAGTTAACTTAAT
>JBFFHG010001020.1:0-1883 GCA_041557055.1 Desulfosarcinaceae bacterium | reverse complement strand
GACCCATACCTATCATAAATTTGTCCGGCCCCGGGAGTTGAACCGCTGGGCAAAACAGGCCGGATTGAAACCGGGCGGCCTTTCGGGGCTGAGATATCTTCCGTTCATCGGTTACGCCGCCCTTTGCAGGAGCACGGCCATGAATTACCTGATGCATTTTACCAGACCAGGTTCTGATTCACTTAAGGGCCGCGCAAAAATTAATTGACATTATTATGATTTCTGAAGCAGCCGTTTTTTACTGCTTGGAAGCTGAATGGAGAGGTAAGTGCAATGGCGTTATGGCATAATCCGCGCTGGTTTGATGCCCGCAAACGGTGTGAGCAGGTGGACGAATATATTGAGGTGACCGGTCAGGCGCGCTTTGGGGTACGAACCTTCAAAGAGAGCGAAAAGTACAAGGCGGTGATGCGCCATTTCAACCGCGTGGCGCCCAAGTACGACTTCATGAATTCACTGCTCAGCATGGGGATTCAGCATGTGTGGAAGCGGGCGGCCATTCGCATGCTTCAGCTTCAGCCCGGTTACAAGGTGCTGGATGTGTGCGGCGGCACCGGCGATCTGGCCATTCTTGCGGCCCATGGGACGGGCCGCAGGGGGCAGGTGGTGATTTACGATATCAACCGCGCCATGATCCGGGCCGGGCGCCCCAAGATCGATCCCTATGCGCATCTGGCCCATATCACCTATGTCCAGGGTGATGCCGAACGCATCTCGTTTCCGGACAACACCTTTGATGCGGCCATGGTGGGGTTCGGCATCCGCAATGTGACCCATCTCAAGCGCGGGTTCAGTGAAATGCACCGGGTCCTCAAGCCGGGGGGGCGGTTTCTGTGCCTGGAGTTTTCCCGGCCCAGCAATGCGGTTTTTCGTTACCTCTACGATTTTTACTCTTTCAATATCATGCCGCTGCTCGGAGAGTTGATCGTGGGATCGGCGGAATCCTACGCCTGCCTGCCGGAAACCATCCGAATGTTTCCCCTGCCCGACGAGCTTTGCGCCATGCTGGCGGAGACCGGATTCGGGCAGGTGCGTTACAGGGCCATGACCAACGGCATTGCCGTGGCCCATGTGGGAATTAAAAAACAGATCAGGGTTCCCGGATAGCTTCATTTTCACCGGTTTCGCATCAGACAACGACTAAATACTTCAACAGTGAATTTCTAACCCGCCCAACCTGTTGCAATAATTTTCGATCCGATCTGGAAAAGGTTGGAGTAAGAAAATTTGTCACGTGTACAATAAATGCTGCGGAATGCCAAATTTTTATTTGACAAAATAGCCATATAGTAAGACAAAATAGAGGTAATAGATGGCTGATCAGCCACCTATATTGATTTTGTAATTAAAAGTGTCGCATTAATATTAACCCGGCAATTATTCAGGCAACTATCTCGTTCAAATAAAGCTATGTCAGGCGAGGGGTTAGCAAAATAATAAATTGCCGGTTTAATAATACGATTATTCGGTCGTATAGACTATGTCGGGCAAGATTTGAAACAAGTTGTGAGGAAATATATGCAACTATCTGAAAAGAAACTGACTGTTAAAAATCTTGAATTTGGAACCGTTACCGCCATCAGTTTTCTATACCAGTCCGGTTTAGTGCTCGTTGGCAACGCTGTCGCACAACGTTTATCCCGGTGGCAATATGCACGCTTGGTTGCCACTTGTTTGTTTTGGTGCAAAATTGGCTTTCAACAATCGGTGAAACAGCCGGGCCATCGCTTTGACGAGAACGCACGATCCTCGAGTCTGTTAAGCGGAATGTTATGAAGTAATGTGAACAATGGATTAAGCCAAAAAAAGGAGGATTTGTGATACTAAAAAAGTCAGTTTCCATGATTAGAGTATTTGGTTTATTTCTGATCACCAGTTTTATT
>JBFFHG010001019.1:0-1890 GCA_041557055.1 Desulfosarcinaceae bacterium | reverse complement strand
TCATAACCCCCGGCCCTTTGACCGCAAGCTCTCCGATCTCACCTTGTGCCAGGGGTTTCAGCTCGCGATCAACAATACGCGCTTCCCAATCAAATCCGGGGATGCCAATGGCGCCCACTTTGTGCATGTTTTCCAGGCCCAGATGGACGCAGCCCGGGCCGGTGGATTCGGTCAGCCCGTAATTGGTGTCATACTGGTGGTGCGGAAAAATTTTGTGCCACTCTTTGATCAGGCTGGGGGGCACCGGCTGGGCCCCGATGTGCATCAGGCGCCATTGCTCAAGATTGTAATCCTTGAGTTTGATATCGCCACTCTCGATGGCGAACAGAATGTCCAGGGCCCAAGGCACCAGCAGCCAGACAAGGGTCACCTGCTCTTCGGACACCGCCTCCAGAATCCAACGGGGTTCAATGCCCTTGAGGATAACGGCTTTGGCGCCCACAACAAAATTACCGAACCAGTGCATTTTGGCGCCGGTATGGTACAGGGGCGGAATACATAAAAAGTTGTCCGAGTGGGTCTGCCGATGGTGATGGTTTTCAGCGATACAGGCCGCTTCCAGATTGCGATGGGTCAACAGGGTCGCTTTGGGGGCGCCGGTGGTGCCGGAGGTGAAATAGAGTGCGGCTTCATCGGTGATCTTGAGATCCACCCCGGGATCATCGGGGGCGGATTTGCCAAGCAGGTCGGTATAGGCCAAGGCATAGTCCGGCCGCTGCTTTTCCGGACCGGCATAGATGTAAGCCCGGACGAATCTGTCAAGTTCGGTTTTAATACGATCGATGCGTTCGATAAACTCCGGTCCGAATATCATGATCTTGGCTTTGGATACGTTGACGCATTGCAGGATGGTCGGTGATTCAAAACGGAAGTTGAGCGGCACGGCCCACGCGCCGGTGCGCAAAATTCCGAAATAGATGGGCAGCCACTCAATGCAGTTGGGCATCAGATGGATGATCCGATCCCCCTTGGTGATGCCCATGGCCATCAACGCCCGGGCGAGTCGGTTGGCCTGATGATCGAAGGCCTGCCATGTCAGTGTGCGGCGTTTGTTGCATCCGGGTTCGCGTTCAATCAGCGCCGTTTCATTGCCGTACATGCGTGCGTTGCGCGCCAAGATTTCCGTGATGATCATGGGCCACCCTTTTTCCAAATGCGAATCCGAACTGTAGATCGTGTGGCCATAACAGAGCGGATGTAAATAATCAAGAAGCCAGCGCGGCAGGGCCAGGGTAACCGCATTAGGACAGCGATTGCCTGGCAAAATGTGGCTTACAACCAACCACCGCATCCAAGTTTCTTTATCGGTGACGGGATGTCTGCGCCTTCCCCCCGGATATTTATCTTGCGGGCAGCTGATGAGTTGACAGACTTTGATTATCATCTGGTGAATCAAGGCCAGCAGACTGATCATGAATCTTCAAAAAACAACTAAAAATGGCAATCGGCTTCAAGTCAGAACCAGGCCTTTAATGCCTTGTTGTTTTTTTACCGGCGTGTGCTTAAACGTGAATTTGGTGAGATAAAGGATATTCCCCGGGCGAAACGTAGACCCTACATACCCGCTGTACTAACCCGGGAGGAAATCGATGCGGTGATTACCCGCCTCAGGTATCCATATCATCTGGTCGTCAAACTATTGTACGGATACGGCTTGCGCCTTTCCGAATGCCTCCAGCTTCGTGTTCAGGATATCAATTTTGACACGAAAATGTTAAAATCGCCCTGAGCCTGTTGGGATGAATTACCGGTTGCAGCCAACCTGCTTTGTGTATTATATTTGTACCATCATATCCAACTGCGAACTGGCCAGAAACTGTGCCAGAAGCGTTAGCAAGATAATATCTCCAGTCGCCAGCGAATTCGCTGCTTGAACCGAAAGTAATGGTT
>JBFFHG010001018.1:0-1891 GCA_041557055.1 Desulfosarcinaceae bacterium | reverse complement strand
TCTGCCCTCCACGTAGCCAAGTTCAGCCATCCTGGCCTTGAAGCCGTCAACAGTGGAGGTAAACACATGCAGGCCGCACAAAATCCCCACCCGGTGAACCTTGGGTTCCTGCTGGCTGCATCCAGTGAGAAACACCCCAAGCTGAATTAAAACACAGAAGATTAAGGCACGGCGGGCAATTTCAAAAAAAAACGTTTTGGACGGCATGGGACTCGTCGTCATTGCGGAACACCTCCCATATGGTTTATATTTTACACCCATCGGATTTAAATTCAATGATGTTAATCCGTATCGGCAGATTTGCCCTTAAAGTTTAACATAGATTCTGCAATTGCCGCTTATCCTTCATTTGACATTTTGCATGTGATATTTCACATTATGGGTGCTTTTTTGAATTCCCGTTAACCAGGTGATCGCTGAACAGAACGCTAGGGCCAAGGCATGGCATGTTAAAAAACCTGCGCAATCAACATCTTTCAGGTCTCATCAGCGGCCAGGTGGCCGTCTGCTCAGCCCATCCCCAGGTATTGCGGGCGGCAGCAAAAAGGGCTCAAATGGATGGGGCCCTGCTGCTGGTGGAAACCACGGCCAACCAGGTCAACCTATCCGGTGGTTACACCAACATGACGCCGGCCGATTTTGCCGGCCATATGACGCGCCTGGCTGCGGATACCGGACTGAATCGCGATCAGATCATCCTGGGAGCAGATCATCTCGGCCTCCATCTTTGGCGGGAACTGCCGTCGATTGAAGCCATGGCCCGGAGTGAGGCCTTAGCCCGGGCCTTTGTGGCCGCCGGATACCAAAAACTGCATCTGGACACCGGCACGGGCTGTATTGATGATCCCCAAGGCCGGTTGCCGGTGGAGATTGCAGCGCAACGCGCTGCCGTCTTGTGCCGGGCCGCCGAATCTGCAGCCCTTCATTACCGCAGGGAACCGCCCTTGTACGTGATCGGAACCGAAGTGCCGGCCCCGGGTGGATCCATGGGATTGAACGGCGCCATTGCGGTCACCGACCCTCAACGTTTGCAGGATGAATTGGAACACTATGAAAAAGCCTTTTGCCGGGCCGGGGTGGATCAGGCCTGGGAACGGATAATTGCGGTGGTGGTTCAACCCGGAGTGGATTTCGACGATGACCATGCCGCCGCCTACAAACCTGAGGCGGCCGCCGCGCTCTCAGCATTCCACAACCATTTACCGGGCGCCATGACATTCGAAATTCACGCCACCGATTATCAAACACTGCCGGCTCTGGAACAGATGGTTCGGGATCACTTTATCCTGCTCAAAATCGGCCCCTGCCTCACCTTTGCCATGCGTGAGACGCTTTTTGACCTGGCCCGAATCGAAGATGAACTGCCGAACCTGGAGCGTCGATCCAACCTGATAGCGGTCATGGAAAAGCTGATGCAGATCCAGCCCGGCCACTGGAACGCCCACTATCGCGGCAACCCGCAGAAGCTGCACTATCTGCGCAGGCACAGCCTGCGCGATCGCATCCGCTACTACTGGCCCCATGTCCAAGCCAAGCTGGCCTGTGAACAGTTGGTCAACAACTTGCGCCGCCCGATCCCCAGCCCTCTGGTGCGTCGATTTCTTCCCGACCTGGACGATGCCATCGCAAGCGGCGCCTTGACGCCGACGCCCCAAGCCATCATCCAGGCGCGTATTCAGTCGGCCCTGCGTCCCTATACCGATTCATGCCGGAACCAGACGCTAAACCATTAAGGCTATGGACGGTATTTGACACCGATCTGCACAGGTTCCGGATATAAATATGGAATCGTTCTCTTGACAAAAGTATAAAAATAGGGCTTGTGCAATAATAAAAAAAAAGAGCGCCTTTTACCCAGGCGAACTATTGCACCCGATTCGAAACGGAGGAG
>JBFFHG010001017.1:0-1892 GCA_041557055.1 Desulfosarcinaceae bacterium | reverse complement strand
TGCAAAGACAATTTCCAACACCAGTTGGCCAAAGCGTATGGATATTGCCGTGTGGCCCCTGCCGGCCGGGGGTATGCCATTACAGCCGAAAAAGGACGCTGGACCCGTTTGGGGGTTTATGTTGTCCATCTAAGCGTTGTGGTGCTGCTGGTTGGTGCGCTGATCGGCTCTTTGAAAGGCTTCGAAGGATTTGTCAATATCCCCGAAGGCGAATCGACGGACACCATTCATTTGCGCCATACCGGGACTTCGCTGAAATTGCCCTTTGCCATTAAATGTGAAGATTTCGATGTGCAGTTTTATGAAACCGGGGCTCCCAAAGAGTTTCGATCCAAACTGATCCTGCTTGAAGAGGGGCGCCCGGTTCTGCAGAGGGATGTCATCGTCAATGACCCGGTCCGATATAAAGGGATCAATATTTTTCAATCCAGCTACGGCAAACTCGACGGGGGCCGCCCCGGTGCGGTCATGCCCGATGAGATAGCGCTGAGCTTCAAAAGCGTTTCATCCGGTATGGTCTACGCGCGCAAGGCAGGGCTGAACCAACCCGTTGAAATTCCCGAGGGTTTAGGAACCTTCGAGCTGGATGGATATGATCCGGCCGCGCAGTTCAAGGGGATGGCCATCGGCCCGGCCCTGAGCGGTCTGCTGACCCCCAGGCAGGGGGCGGCGGTATCTGTTGTTTTGCCGATCAAATTCCCCAAGTTTGACATCATGCGCGGAGGCGCCGTTATCATTGCCGTGGACCATGCGTCCAATCCGCAACCGGATCGATATTACACCGGCTTACAGGTGACCAGGGACCCTGGCGTGGCGCTGGTCTATTTTGGATTCATATTGATGATTGTCGGATGCCTGGTGACTTTTTTCATGGCCCATCATCAGGTCGTTGTGGAACTCCAGCCCATGGAAGAAGGTGTTGACGTGATGGTTTCCGGAAAATCCAACAAAAATAAGGTCGGCATGCAGTCCCATGTGGAAAGGCTGGCCCGGAAACTTGCGGCACTGGATTCGGGGGGCGGCGGGCCGGCAAAAGGGTAATGGCGCCATTTGGTCGGGAAGCGTGGCAATATATATAATAGGTGGGATATGCACTATAACGCTCTGATTCTTTCGATTGTGACTTTCGTTTACGGCCTGGCAGCCGTTTTATATGTTTTTTTTTGGGTTTTTCGGAAAGAGACCCCGGGCAAGCTGGCCACTTGGATAACCATGGCCGCCTGTGCTGGAAATACGGCCGGGTTGGCCTTGCGTTGGTATGAATCCTACCAGATCGGCAGTGGTTACGGTCACGCCCCCTTGTCGAACATCTATGAGTCCCTGACTTTCTTTGCGCTCACCATCGGTATTATTTATCTGATCGTTGAAAGAAGGTACCAGAACCGTGTAATCGGCGTGTTTGCTCTGCCCCTGGCCTTTTTTGCCCTGGCCTATGCATCTTTCGGGACCGACGATCAAATCCAACCTTTGATTCCGGCGCTCAAAAGCAACTGGCTTATCGCCCATGTAATTTCCTGCTTTATCGGCTATGGGGCCTTTGCTTTGGCTTTCTGTGTCAGTATCATGTATTTTTTTAAAACGGGTCGAACCATGGAACATGCCACCGGAATCCTGGGCAGAATGCCGGAGACTTCAATTCTTGATGAACTCACCCACCAGTTGATCATGTTCGGCTTCCTTTTTTTGACCGTCGGCATCATTACCGGAGCGGTTTGGGCCAATTCCGCCTGGGGGCGTTACTGGGGATGGGACCCTAAGGAGACATGGTCTTTCATTACCTGGTTGGTTTATGCCGCCCTACTGCATTTCCGGATGATGCGCGGGTGGCGCGGAAAGCGAATCGCCGTGCTTTCCATCATTGGATTTGCAGCCGTTTTGTTTACCTATTTCGG
>JBFFHG010001016.1:0-1892 GCA_041557055.1 Desulfosarcinaceae bacterium | reverse complement strand
GATGCACAAAAGAAAATTATCGCGTTTATCGGCGGAAACCTGGAACAGTGGCGGCAAGCGGAAAAATAACAGCGCTGGCAATCCTTTTTTTGCTGGCGGCTGTAGTTGGACGGGCTGAGGAGGGCTTTACGGAACCAGGTCGCTTTCGTTACAGCGGCGATGGGCAACTTCGTATGGCCGGCGAAAAGAGCGGCGCCTCTTTTAACGGTCGATACCGGCAACCCTCGGGAATCTATGATGAAGGGGCATACCGTTCCATATGCCGGGTTTTCGGAGCGCCCTATGACAAGCATCATTTGACGCTCTCTGTGCGGCTGATTGAATTCATTGATTATCTGCAAGACCGGTTTGCTTCAAACGCTTTGATTACCATTACATCCGGATATCGTTCGCCGTCATATAACACCCACCTGCGGAACAAAGGGCGGTTGGCGGCCAAGGCCAGCCTTCATCAATACGGCATGGCGGCCGATCTGAAAATGGCGGGGGTGGAGCCGCAACGAATTTGGAATTATGTAAGAAAAACGGGTTTCGGCGGAGTGGGATACTACCACGGCGAAACGGTCCATCTCGATGTTGGACCGGCCAGATCGTGGGACGAAAAAAGTTCGGGTGTGGGCACGGGGATATCTGACGACAACAAGCTTATCGGATTGGTCACGGAATTTGATCTCTATCGGCCCGGGCAAACGGTTCTGTTGCGGTTTATTCGCATGACGGCTTTTCCCATCGGCGTGGCCCCTGAATTTTCTTTGATCCCCGAGTCCCCGAAGAATTCAGAGAGAGTCGCTGCCGTTTTTACCCCGTTGTTCCGTATATCGTTGAATAACCGTTGCCTTGGATTTGAGAATATGGATCAGATGGCGGTCATCGGCTGGCAATTACCCCCTGGCGTCCCTGCGGGCCGTTATTCCATACGGGCCGGCTTTTGCGGCAATACCTGGAACGCCATGCCATCGGAGGTCTTCACCCCGGCATTTGAAATCGTCCGGCCCTAAAGCTTCAATAGGCCGTTGGCCTCTAAAATCAACGCTTCGGTTTCATCCCAGCCGATACAAGGGTCGGTGATTGAAACAAAGGGGTTGAGATCCTCTTTGCGCGTTTCGCCATAGACGAACTCTTGTTTGCCTTCCTGGACATTGCTTTCCAGCATCAACCCGCAAATGGCGGGATTGGGTTTAATGCGAACCCCGTTGGTGTGGCCGATTCTTTGAATCAACACGTGATTGAACACTTCGCCCTGCTTGCGGTAGTCTCTTCCGCTGTTTTTGTGGCTGCAATCGATCATCACGGCCTTGAGCAACGAACGGTTTTTGGTCAGCATATCGCAGGCTTCGCTGATGCTCACGGGATCATAATTGGGTCTTTTACCGCCGCGCAACACAATATGACAGTGTTTATTACCTTTGGAAAAGACCCTGGATGTGACGCCGTAGGGATCGTTGCCGATAAAGACCTGAGGTGCGGAAGCCGCCAGCAAGGCATTGATGGCCGTTGCCAAATTGCCGTCGGTTCCGTTCTTAAACCCAACCGGCATGGAAAATGCGCTGGCCCATTCGCGATGGTTTTGGGATTCTGTGGTGCGGGCGCCGATGCAGGCCCATGAGATGAGGCCGGATAAGCGCTCCGCAGCGGTCTGGCTCAAAATCTCCGTACCTGCGGCGACGCCCATTTCATTGAGCGCCAGCAGTATCCTACGGGCCAGCCGCAGGCCTTCATCAATATCAAATGTCTTTTTGTCGATGTGGGGATCGGATATCAGTCCCTTGAAGCCGACATTGGTGCGGGGTTTTTCAAAATAGGCCCGCATCACAAGCTTTATGTTTTTCTCGACCTTTTCCTGCAAGGCAGCCAAGCGTTCGCCATATTGGATGGCCTGCTGTTCACTGATG
>JBFFHG010001015.1:0-1897 GCA_041557055.1 Desulfosarcinaceae bacterium | reverse complement strand
CCCTCTTGGGAGAAGCACCAGGGGTATAAAGCGTTCAAACAAACAAAGGAGACTTTATCATTTTGGAAAAACTACGAGACAGTTCTTATTATTACCATGTTGTTCTGGAAAGAATTCCGCCGCAGGCAACACCTGCTTTTGAAGACGAAGAGATGCAAAGGCGTGTCTGGGGCAGGCGTTGGGGGGTTTTCAACGACGTCGGGACCCTGAAGACAATCCTCATGCATCGTCCGGGTGATGAAATAAAAGTGATAACCGCAGACAAATATGACCCCTCTATTGATGCCCTCATTGATGATGAAGAGCAATGGTACTTCCGCTCCGATCAGGGGCCAAACATACCCGGCATGCAGGCTGAGCACGATGCCCTCGTGAAAATCCTCACCGACCACCAGGTCGAGGTGGTTCATGTGGGTGGCGCGCCCAGAGATCCTAACACCATGTTTGTAAGGGATATGGGAATGGTGGTCAATGGGGGGATCATCATTTCCCGCCTGGCCCCTGTGGGCAAACATTTCGGCACCGGGCGCCGAGGGGAAGAAGCCTTTATTACGAAAAAAGTCGCTGAAATCGGAATGCCCATCCTTCACACCATTCATGGGGAAGGACTTATGGAGGGCGGCAGTTTCTGTCTGCTCGACGAAAAGCACGCAGTGATCGGCCTCAGTAAAAGGGGCAACAAATGCGCGGCGGACCAGGTCCGCAAGGTCCTGGAGGTACAGGGGATCGAATTGACGGAAATCCCGCTGGTTGGATTCAGCATGCATATTGACGGCGCCATTGTGATGATTGACCATGATAAGGCATTGATCAACATTGAAAGGCTTCCCTACTGGTTCCTCGATTATCTGAAAGGATTGAATATTGAACCCATTCAAGCCGATTACCGGGATGCAAAACTGGCGGTCAATTGCATCGCCCTTTCACCGGGGAAAATCATCATGGATGAACTGGCGCCCTGGACTGCTGAAAAACTTTGCGGCAGAGGTATCGAAACAGTCATGACGCCTTACAGGGAGTGCCGCAAACATGGCGGCGGAATCCACTGCTCCACGTTGCCGCTGGTCCGTGAAAAAGATTAGCTTAAACGGATAAGGAAAGGAAATATATACGCGATGACGTCATTCAAGAAGCCTGTTGCTGCGATGAAGCCGGCAGACTGGAAAAAAAATCTGCCCAGAGCCGCCTATAAAAACCTGAAGAGAATTTTCCCTGACGATAGCTGGTTTTCCGTCTATGAACTGGGCCACAGGACCTATGCCATTTACGAAGAGGGACAGTACGAAGAGTCCATCACTTACCTTGCCCTGGGAGAAGACCGGGCGATGTTGATCGATTCAGGAAATGGCATCGGGAATCTGAGGGCTTGTTGCAGGAAAATCACCGACCGCCCCGTCACGCTTGTGAACACACACTGCCATATCGATCACGTGGGTTCAAACTACCTTTTCGACGAAATTGCCGCCTTTGACGATCCCATGGGGCTTGCCCGCAGAACCGCTGCACTCGGATATTTTCACGAGAAGGCAAAAACCTATATCCAGGGGAGCGCGGTTTGGAAACCCTTCCCAAAGGAGTTTGACCCGTCCACCTTCTGCATCCCCCCCTACCGGATTACCCACTGGCTTGCGGATGGGGAGGTTATGGATCTTGGTGGGAGAAAAATCGAGATCGTTTACACACCGGGCCATTCCCCTGATTCTGTCTGTCTGCTTGATCGAAACGCAAGGATGTTATGGGTCGGGGACGTTTTCTATACCGGATCGATTTACACCTGGCTCGCCGGCGGCGATATCGATCTTCTCATTAAAAGTTACGAACGTTTGATTGAGCTCTTTCCCCATTATGACCTGATAATGCCTTCACATAATGAACCTGCAATAGAAAAGGAAATTCT
>JBFFHG010001014.1:0-1908 GCA_041557055.1 Desulfosarcinaceae bacterium | reverse complement strand
ATTATCGTAGCCCAGGTTGTCGGATACCGTTTTGCGCCCGGCATTGGCCAGATCCAGCATGGGATCGAGCATGTCGATGCCGGTGGCCCTGCCCTTTGCGCCGGTCAGGCGGGCTGCAATAAAGCACTCCACCCCGCTGCCGCATCCCAGGTCGACGATGTGCTCGCCCTTTTCGATTTGGGCATCCAGCACCGGGCTGCCGCAGCCATAGCCGCGGAACCGGGAGGCTTTGGGAATATGGTCGATGAGCGCTTCGTCATAACACACCGGGTTGAGGATCTCCGGTTTCTTGTCGCCGGCAGCCTCGGCGTAAAATGATTTTACCACGGCAAGGCTGTTTTGTGTCGCCGTCGCCAGCAAGCAATTGGAGTGCACCAGGGCGATTTTACCGTGGGCGCCGCAGGATTCCAGAATTTCTCCCATGCGCAGCCGCATGCGGGCCGGTCCCTCTGGCGGTTGGCGGCGGGCTTCCTCAGTGATCAGATACAAGGCCAGTTTCTCATATAACGGCAGGTAGGGGTCCGCGCCCATGAAGGTGCCCTTGTAAACGTAGCTGTGGTCGCTGTCGCCTCCGCCCAGCAGATATCGCAGCGGAGAGGAGAGCGTGGCGGCCGTGGCGTTTCGGATTTTTTCGAGAAGGGGGTTTTTGCGCCAGACGCTTTCCAGGCCCGCTTGGGGATCCATGGCCAATTCCGGGATGCCGATCAAGGCGGCGGACGGATAGACCAAGCCCTCGGGTCCCACGGCCAATGATTCCCAGCCCGTGGTCGTGCCGTCGTGAATGGTCCCGCGCGGCGCGAAGATCTGAGTTTTCAGGGACTCGATATTATCGATTTTGATTTGGGTCTTTTTTGCATGTTCCCCGGCCCGGATTAAATTATTGAAAATCCGGTCGACAGGGGCCACATCGTCGTTTTTTCCCCGGCCGCGGTTGAAAAACCACATGAAATGGACATTGCCGGCGCCCACGGCTGCAGCAAAATCGACCATGGCGGCCATCTGGCCGACATTGCGGCGGGTCACGCACATGGACAATGTAAACGCCGTACCCTGCTCTTTAAGCCAGGCCAGGTTTTGGGTCAGGCGCTGGAAGGTGCCCTTGCCCCGCAGCTTTTCGTGACCCTCAGACAGTCCGTCCACGCTGATCTGAAGATGAAACCGCTCTGGATCGACACTGTTGCGGGCGAGCACTTCGGGCAGGTTCATGCCGTTGGTCAGGACCATGACGTGACTGTGGTTCAGGGCCTGCAATCCGTTGATGACGCCGTCAATGTCCGGGTGGATCAACGGCTCTCCGCCGGTCAGGGCAAATACGCGGCACCCCAAACCATGGGCCTCCCGGGCTAACTGAAGAATACGCCGGGAATCGAGTTCGGCGCTCTCTTTGGGTGATGATGAGAAAAGACAGTGGGAACAGGCCAGATTGCATCGATTGGTCACATGAAACCAAAGCTCGCTCAGCCTCTCCAGTTTGAGGTGTTTCGCGCGCCCTTTGTAGTCATCCGGACAGTGGTGGGGCAAACCTTGAAGAAATCGCGCGGCATTGGGATCACCGTTGGGGGAGATCTCGCGATATAAACGCTGCAATAGCCTGTCTCCGGAAAGATTGGGAATAAACCAGTCCGGTTGGCGTTTGTTGAAATACACTGGTGTGCCGTTGTATTCGATGCGTTGCCAGGATTGAATATCGATTTGCATGTTTGTTTCCCGTTGGTGAAAAAAAGTCATGATTTTTAAATACAAAGCATGAAAACTGTATTCTGGCAAGAGTCGCGCGGAAATTATCGGGAAACAAGTGCGGGGATAACCCTCTTGCCGGGCATCGGATACCTTTTTCGGTCGCAAATTTGAAACCGCCGTCTTATAAAGTGTCGCATTGATGCGACCTTATGAGCCCGAAACGTGCGT
>JBFFHG010001013.1:0-1920 GCA_041557055.1 Desulfosarcinaceae bacterium | reverse complement strand
TTTTCCGGTATTAATGGGTCCGGCTTCAAAAGCCTTGTGGAAGGCGACCGTGTGACCTTCACCGTAGAGCAAGGCCCCAAAGGCCCTGCAGCCGTTGATGTCACCGTAGTATAGCCAGCCAACTTCAAAATAATCAGCGGGCACCCTGCATACAGATGTGGGGCGCCCTTTTTCTGCACAGCTCGCCGCCAATAGGATTGCAATGCTTTACAATAGATAGCGCACACACGGTATTGATGATGCGCCTTTTTATCGGCCGATGCCCGAGCCCGAACGCCGGTTGCACACCAAGTATTCAGGATGAAATTTTCAAGCAATCTCCCTTGCTAAGAACACAACAATTTCTGTCGAATCCATTCGGCAGTCATTAGTTTGGACGCTTCAATAGCCTGTTTTATTTGCGCCAGTTCATCCTTTGTATAGCGAATCCCGTAAAAATTTTCTGTGCGCTTTTCCGGTTCTGGTTTGCGATTGGTCCTTGCGGCAACAGTTTCGGCTTCATTGGTTGGAATTTTTCCCTTGCTGTTCAGATTCATTTGTTCTGCTGACCTTTCGGATTAAAAAGGACTGGGCGCTTCAAGTTATTTCGTCATCAAATCATAGTGACGGACCATATTCCCGCCGCTACGATCCATCCCCGAACCCCGAAGAAAGTTGGATTAATTCGTGTTCAGATGCTGACGCCGCACAAGGTGATTGATTTGCACTTGCTGAGGCAGGGATAGATCTTCGAACCGAATTCCCACGCGTTTAATGGAAAGAGATGAGATGGCAGAGCTGGCGTCATTTTCTATTTCAGATACAAGCTTGCAGGCCAGGCCTTTGACAAAAACGCCCCGCCCCCCGGCAAAAAGATCCACAATTAAGGTTGACTGTTTGGACAACCGTGTGGATGCCGCGTCGATATCAACAAAAGTAAAGGCCAGGCCGGTCGAACTGATCTCGACGACCTGCCCCATGGTCTGTGGTTGGGTGTTGATTACAACGTAGAGGCTGTCTTTAACTGAAACACGCTCTTCCTTGCGTCGGTTATCATCTGCTATTTTTTTCATGCATCTGCTTTCCTGCTCTATGTGTTCATCGTTTCTAAGCTGGCATGAATCCCATGGCATCATTGGCGCTCTCCAAATTTGAGTTTGACAATTTTGGTTTTTTAGAAAAAGCAAGTCCTGTGCCATTTTTTATCCTACTGATTTATTTAAATATTAACACACTTATAATCCACTATGATGGTGCCGATTGCGATGTTTTCCCAAATAAGGACATTTTTTGCACACATCCATGGCGCAAGGGGCCTTGCCGGATGAAGGATAAACGGCCGTTCAACTCTATGTGGTTGCGAAAATTTTCAAAAGCCCTGCGGAGGGCATCAGGCGGTGCCCATTATAGGATTCAACGGGCGTCTGGAAAAATCGTCATTCAATCAAAAAAAACTTCATGAACCGGTGGCCGCTTTAATAAAATCAATTCGAGTGCTTTCACAAGCTGTTTTACCCGCCGGAAACGGGTTGGAAAATATGAAGAATACTTCCATCCGAAATCGCATCATGGGCTTTAAGGATACGCCCGTTACAAGAGACAACGGGCCTCTTGTCTTCAGGGATATTGAGACAACGGATAAGATCATCGACCACGGCCCGGGAGGAGAGTTCCACCTCCAGGCCTTGATCCGGGTCATAATCGTCAACGTATTGCCGCAGTATGCTGAACAATTTCACTTGAATCTTCATATTCAGGGGCCTTCAGAAATTAAAGGTTTCATCCATATCTTCGTCACTGATTTGGACCACCGAGTTATGGGGCGGCAAGGGCTCTTCATAGAAAAACCGCGGCAACCGGTCGTCTTTATTTGTGAATCCGGCCTTGCGATTGAACTCCCGCTCGGCTTTTATAATTCCGATGCCCATTTCATCCAGGGCG
>JBFFHG010001012.1:0-1923 GCA_041557055.1 Desulfosarcinaceae bacterium | reverse complement strand
GACTTTGCCGACAAGGCGATCGAGTTCTTCGATCTCCTTGACCTCGAAAGTGATGGTGTTCTAGACGGAATTGGTGGAGACGACCGGATTGAGATTCTCACCGGTGATGTTGGCGACCTAGACGGGCCGATTCAGATCGCTGGCGGCAGATGATGAGCATCGCACCGGAGGCAAAGGCGCTGCCCCCCCCGGCGCCCCCGGGCGGGGTTCCCCCTGTTGGGTTGAAGCCGCGGACAGGGCATAAGGGGTTGCCGCCAAAGGATATGCCCCCCGGCGAACCGCCGGGGGTTTTACTGATGGACGCCAAGCATCAGCCGATTGTCGGTATACCCGGGCCTGATGACCGGCGGCAGATGGTCGCCGTTGAGGTGGACGGCCAAATTGTGGGATGGCTGGGATTGCACCAACATGAGCCTTTCAAGTCCGGGCCGCCGGCCGCCTTACTTGAACGCCAGGCCAGGCAACTCTACCTTCTGGGCGGCGTTGTGATCGGGTTGACCGCTTTCATCGCCTTCATGTTCTCGCGCCATCTGTTAAGACCCATCCGACGACTCACCCTGGGTACGCGGGAACTGGCCAATCGCAATTTCACCATCCGCATCAAACCCGCGACAAAAGATGAACTTGGCCAGTTGGCTGCAAATTTCAACGCCATGGCCCATACCCTTGAAAATTTCGAAATAATGCGGCGCCAATGGCTTACCGACATCTCCCATGAACTCCGGACGCCCCTGGCCGTGTTACGCGGTGAACTCGAGGCCCTCCAGGATGGGGTGCGCCACCCCACACCCGATAATCTGGCCTCCTTGCATGCGGAGGTGCTCAGGATAAACCGGCTGGTGGAAGATCTGCATCTGCTCTCCATGGCCGATTCGGACAGGCTTTTTTTGAACAAACAATTGATTTGCCCTTGCAGCGTTCTGGAAACAATCGCGGAAAGCTACCGGACACGATTTACCCAGCGCCGAATCAAGCTCGGCCTGATGCTCAGCGGCGTCAAAGGGATCTGCATCAAGGCCGATGCCAATCGCCTGGGCCAAGTCTTTACCAATATCCTTGAAAATGCTTGCAAATACATGCGATCGCCCGGCACCCTGAAAATATCAGGAGAGACCGGGGATCACTTTTTAACCCTCTATTTTCAAGACTCCGGACCCGGTGTGCCCAAAGATGCACTTCCCAGATTATTCGATCGTCTTTACCGGGTGGACGCCTCCCGAAACCGTAATTCAGGGGGCAGCGGACTGGGGTTGGCCATCTGCCGTCATATCATTGAAAACCACAGCGGCAGAATATGGGCGCAAATCAGCCCTTCAGGGGGGTTGGCCATTGGGATCAGCCTTCCACTGACCGAAAAAAAGAACGGATCATCAGGGAAAAACCATGACGGATGAGCATGTCCTGGTCGTCGAGGACGAAATAAAGATCGCCGATCTTCTTAGAGATTATTTGTGTAACGCCGGATTCAAGGTCTCCTGCCTCCACCGCGGGGATGAAGCTCTTGAGAAGATAAAAAGCATTGCACCGGCATTGGTGCTGCTGGATCTCATGCTGCCCGGTGTGGATGGCATCGCGGTTTGCCGCGAGGTTCGCAAATTCTCCAACATTCCCATTATCATGGTCACCGCCAAAGCCGAAGAGGTGGACCGGCTGATCGGATTGGAGATCGGTGCCGACGACTATATTTGCAAACCTTTCAGCCCGCGTGAGGTGGTGGCGCGGGTCAAAGCGGTGTTGCGCCGTGCGCGT
The DNA here is from genome assembly GCA_041557055.1 of Desulfosarcinaceae bacterium. Classification (GTDB taxonomy): domain Bacteria; phylum Desulfobacterota; class Desulfobacteria; order Desulfobacterales; family Desulfosarcinaceae; genus JARRKU01. The sequence continues at coordinate 174 of JBFFHG010001012.1, read as the reverse complement.
CCAAATCAAACGCCCCAGCGCCTGGCCGCCGGACCCATCATTCTGGATGAAAACACGCGACAGGTGACCGTCGACGGGACCCCGCTCACCCTGACCCCCAGCGAATTCGGCCTGCTCAACGTGTTGATCGCTTTTCCGGAGCGCGTCTTTTCGCGCAGTGAACTGTTGGACAAG
>JBFFHG010001011.1:0-1925 GCA_041557055.1 Desulfosarcinaceae bacterium | reverse complement strand
GCAAATCAGCCTTTTTTATCTCTTCGTTGTTCTTGAACAGGTCCTCGCCGGAAAGAGATGAAATGAAAAATATAAGAATGGCTGCCGTAAGGCAACTGGCCATGATTCGTATCAGCACAAACAATTCTTGTTTTACCAGTACCATGGCCGTCCCTTTTTCGATACCAAACAACCGCTGATAACAAACCGTTTCTATTTAAACATTGCCCTTTTTGTATATCAAATATCTCTAAACCCCGGATAACCGCCTCATTTTACAATACGAATGATTAGTATGGTGGTAGCCTACTTTGGACTTTTTGTCAATAACTCCAAAGTAGGGCCTTCACACCCTGCCCATCTGAACCGGTTGACCGGTGGCCAAGATCGACCGGATCATTTTTTTATTGACCCGGCCCCTTAAAAAAATTTAACCTTTACGTTAAAGTAAATTTGTTATATTGAGGGGGCACTGCATGAAATCTAATATCTATTCAATTTCAAATCTCGCCAAAGAGTTCAATATTAGCAGTAGAACCATAAGATTTTACGAGGAAAAAGGCCTGTTGACCCCAATACGCACCAGAGGCAACCAACGACGTTTTTCCGCCCAGGACAGGTTTAGGTTGAAATGGATTTTGCGTGGCAAACGTTTCGGCTACAGTCTGGATGAAATCTCTAAAATGTTGGGGATGACCGACACCCGCATGGATGTCATCCACCAGATCAAAACCACCCTGGCTTACGGCGAAAAAAAAATGCGGGAAATTGATGATCAAATCAAAGAGTTGGTCATCATGAAAAAGGAGTTGCAATCGCTAAAGGGCAAGCTCTTTCATCGCTTGGCCGAACTCCAGCAAGAAACCGAACCGACAACAAAAATTTAAATGCAAGGAGACCATCATGTCAGAGGCTTATAAAAAGCTTGCCGCCCATCTGGACAACCTGCCCGGAGGGTTCCCTGCAACCGAGAACGGCATTGAAATCCGCATCCTGCAACGCCTCTTTTCAAATGAAGAGGCCCAAATCGCCAGCAGCCTGATAATGTCGCCTGAACCGGCCGCCGTTATTGCCGAACGGCTCCGGATGGATGTCCATGAATTGGAGCCCATGCTGGATAAAATGTCCCGCAAAGGGTTGATCTTTAGAATCACCAAAGCAAAACCGTTGTACATGGCCGCTCAGTTTGTAGTTGGAATTTGGGAATATCACGTTAACGATCTGAACCCCGGCCTGATCAAGGATTTTAATGAATATGTCCCCCATCTGATCCGGCGATGGGCGCAACAGGAAACCAAGCAGTTACGCGTCATCCCTGTTTCAAAGAGCTTATCGCAGGATATGCGGATCATGCCCTATGAAGATGCCGAAAAGATAATCAAATCCCAATCGAAAATCGTGTTGGCCCCCTGTATTTGTCGCAAGGAGCATAGAATGGCCGGCACAGGTTGCGACAACCCCTTGGAAGTGTGTCTGAGTTTTGGCGCCGGGGCTTACTATTATGAGGAGAATGGATTGGGTCGCAGCATCACTCAAGAAGAGGCGCTCGAAGTCCTTGAACAAGGTATCGAGGCCGGCCTGGTGTTACAGCCGGGCAACTCTCAAAAAGCGATTAATATCTGCATGTGCTGCGGCTGTTGCTGCCAGATTTTGAAAAACTTAAAAGTCCTGCCCGAACCGGCCGGGGCCGTAAACTCGAACCACTATGCGGTGGTGGACCCAAACGTTTGTATTGGATGCGGCAATTGCCAAGATCGTTGCCACATGGACGCCATTTGCCTGGAGGAGATCGCTCGTATCGATTTAAAGCGATGCATTGGTTGCGGGGTCTGCGCGCCTGCCTGCGATGTTGAAGCCATCCGGTTGGTAACCAAACCACCCGAAAAACAATGGGTTCCACCGGTATCCGTTTTTGACACCTATTTCAAAATTGCTCATGAAAGGGG
>JBFFHG010001010.1:0-1929 GCA_041557055.1 Desulfosarcinaceae bacterium | reverse complement strand
TGACGGTCAAGGTGGCAGACACAATAGAAAAGGGGGCGCGTTATCACCGATACGGCCAATACCTGTTTCTATCGGATGGAATCCATGCGGGCACCTTCAGCGGACCGCCCCTGCCCCAAAAAAAACCCGCCACCGGCACCTCCAATGCCCCGTTGAAAACATCTCAAGCCAAAAAACCGGGCAGCTATTTTCCGGACCTGGAATCCCCTCCGCCCCCTAAACAACATCTCCCTCCCGAAAGCCGCCACAAAGAGCCCGACTGGAAAAAAGCGCGCCGTCAGGCACGCAAACACAAGGCGCATCAAAACAAATAAAAATAAAGTCACAAATAAATTGACAGGATATAAAAATATTGTTAAGCAACCTTTTTACATTTTACGCTATTGCGTCAATGGGCCGTTAGCTCAACTAGGCAGAGCACCTGACTCTTAATCAGTAGGTTGTTGGTTCGATTCCAACACGGCCCACCACTAAAAAGCCGTTATCCTTGCTCCAATCTGAAATTGGGGCTTTATTAACCACAAGGAGGTTTTATGCGACGGTACGAAACCATCGTGATCGTTGATTCAGACGTATCCGAAAACGATCGAACATCCCTATTGGCCCGCATTAAAGAGATCATTCCCCAACAGGAAGGCGTTTTAATCAAGGAGGATCTTTGGGGCACCAAGAAGCTCGCTTACGAAATCAAGAAAAAACCACGCGGTTATTATGCTCGATATGATTATTGTGGCATGGGACCACTGGTGGATGAATTGGAGCGTTTTTTCCGTATCGACGACCGGGTGCTGAAATATTTAACGGTGCAACTGGACGCTGATGCTGATGTTGAAAAAATCCAGGCAGAACTTACAGCCTTGGAAATCGGCTCCGGTAACGGGGCTTCAACCGCTGAACAGGCGCTGACACCAACCGAAGAATCTCCTTCAGCAAAAGCTGAACAGGCGCCGACACCAACCGAAGAATCTTCTTCAGCAAAAGCTGAACAGGCGCCGGCACCAGCCGAAAAATCTCCTTCAGCAAAAATTGAAAGCCCGGCTGAAACAGAAACTGGTGAAACCGTTACCGAAACCAGCGGAAAGGAGTAAACCATGAGTGGTCGTCCTGCGAGCAAACCTGCAGCCCGAAGAAAACGCAGAGTATATCATCGGCGCAAAGTATGCCGTTTTTGTGCAGACAGCACCCTTGTCATCAATTACAAAGACAGTAAGTCTTTGAAGTATTTCATTACCGAACGAGGCAAAATTATCCCGAGACGTATATCCGGTACATGTGCAAGCCATCAGCGCGCATTAACGATGGCCATCAAAAGGGCGCGATCTATTGCACTGCTGCCCTTTGTAGGTACCCTGGAATAAATGCGATTGCCGATAAACGACGATCAGATTTTCGCCTTTATCAGGCAACGGAGGTAATAATGAAAGTTATTCTGAAAGAAACCATTGACTCATTGGGTATCATCGGCAGCGAAGTATCGGTGGCTGACGGATATGCACGGAATTATCTTCTTCCTCAGGGGAAGGCGGTTCCTGCGACACTGCAGTTCCGCAGAATACTTGAACATGAAAAAGCCAAACTTGAAATCCAGATTGCAAAAGAAAAAGAACTGGCGCAACAAATGGCCCAAAGACTGGAAGCGGTTGAATGTCAAATCACCGCCAAAGTTCACGAATCAGATCGATTGTACGGTTCCATAACTGTCAGAGATATTGTCGACGCCCTTGCCAAGCAGGATATCCAGGTTGAAAAAAGAATGGTACTGCTCAAAGAACCGATTAAAACCATTGGAACATTTAAAGTACCGATTCGGGTTTACAAGGAAGTAGAGCCGGAGATCACGGTCAAGATTGTTCCCGAGTAACTTTAAGCAACGCCGGCTGCGGCTAACCAGCAGCCGGCGCGCAACCATTCGTCTGGACCCCAATGCCG
>JBFFHG010001009.1:0-1933 GCA_041557055.1 Desulfosarcinaceae bacterium | reverse complement strand
TTTTTTAAAAAATTATCAGGGTACGTGACAATATCCAAAACCTTCACCGATCATGCTCCTTCAACTTTAGGTTGCGGGTTGCCCGTTGATTTGCCGTTGTCACCGGTTAGACGCAGAATGTTTACGCTGGTAATCAGGGCCGAGATCAATCCGATGGCGATCACCGGAAAAATCTGGGTGGCGTGATTGACCAACGTGAATCCCAGGGCATCCTTTTCCGTCACACCGAAAATGGCCAATGCAAATACACCGCCCGACTCCCACACGCCCCAAAATCCGGGTACCGAGGGCAGGGCAATGGCAAAGCAGATCACCACCATTACGGTGGTCAGTTCCACAAACGACAATCTAATACCTGGACAGCCTTTTGCAAAAATAAGATATGAAAACGCCGTTAAAGCCCAGATAAGAATGGTCAGCCCCATACAAGCCAGCAGGCGCCCCGGATTGCGCACCATTGACAGGCCGATTGAAAAATTATCTATAATATTAATGATGAAGCCAATAAAAAATTCGATCTTAGCCTGAGCACGAGGCACCCTTGCAGCCATCCAGCGTCCCGTTCGGGCAATGATTTTTTTGATCAGGCGACGGGTTGCGCCGATGGTCAGCAGACCGATGCATATCATCAAAGCCATGCCCAGCCGGACCATCGCCAACGCCACCGATTTCAGTACGGCGCTGTTTAAATGGAATCCGAAGTAATTTCCATCCAAATCAGGGCGGCTGGTGATGGTTGAAAAAACAAGGATGAACAAGAGGATCAACATGAAGATGTCAAAGATGCGTTCAGCAGCCACGGTGGCCAGGCCGATGGTCACGGGAACGCCGTTTTTCCGTTTCAGTAAGATCGGCCGGGCCAGTTCGCCCACGCGGCCCGGCAAAACGCAGTTCATCATAAAGCCGATCATCAAGGGATGAAACGCCTGCCCATAATTGATCGGGGCGATATGGCCAAGGATAATCTGCCAGCGAAAGGTCCTGAGAATAAAAGTGGCTGCCACCAAAACGATGGTGGGCGCCAGCCACCAGTAATTGATGGTGCCCAGGTAAGAGACCAACTGGGAGAAAGGCACATTGCGAAACGCCAGATATAAGGTCAGCGCGGACAGCAAAGATCCGACAACCAGGGATATAAGCAGTTTTTTTTGCATCAGGACAATAGCTTGTCCAGGATCTTGCGGGCATTGGCGATATCCAGGCGGATTTGTGCGGCCAGGGCATCAACGCTTTTGAATTTTATTTCGTCCCGCAGACGCTGGATAAAATTGACACGGAGGGAGTCGCCGTAGATGTTGCTGTTAAAATCCATGATATGGACTTCAACTGTAAAAACATGATCCTCGAATGTCGGACTATAGCCAATATTGGCGACCCCCTTAAAAGTCGTTCCTTCATGCTCCACCGTAACCGCATAGATCCCCTGCTTGGGGCACAGCTCATCGTGCAGATTGATGTTGGCGGTTGGGAACCCAAGAAGCCGTCCGCCGCGATTGCGGCCGGCGGCAACCTCTCCGCGGATTTGATAATGCCGGCCCAAAAGCTTTTTGGCCTCTTCCATCCGGCCTTGCATAACCAATTTCCTCACACGCGTACTGCTGATGCGTTCCGATAGACCGTTGGCCTGTTGAATCCAGTCCACGACGATGGCTTCAAAGTCTAATTCCGGAGCCCATTGCTTCAGCAATTCAAGATTCCCCTCACGGCGGCGGCCGAAGGTATAGTCTTTGCCCACCACCAGTGCTTTCATGCCGAGGCGCCGAATCAACAGATCCTCGATAAAAGAGCGGGCGGACATGGCCGCGAACTCCTTTGAAAAGGGAATCTCGACCAAAACATCGATACCCGTCCGTGAAATCAACTCGGATTTTTGCTCTTTGAGGGTTATCAGCGGCGGATGTTCATTGGCGGTCAATACATGCATGGGATGGGG
>JBFFHG010001008.1:0-1933 GCA_041557055.1 Desulfosarcinaceae bacterium | reverse complement strand
TCGCCGCCATGTCCGACCCGGCGCTCTACAAAAAAGAGAAAGACCAGATCGCTGTCATCACCAACCGCCTGCAGGTGGTGGAGAGAGAAATCACAACCGCCTACAGGCGATGGGAGCAACTGGATGCCATTGCCGAAGCCCAACGCAAATAGCGGCCACTGGTTAGATTCATCCATAGTGCCGATCCATAAATGGCCAATTTGCCCGATATCCGTGTTGTGCGAAAAATTTTATCCTCGCAATATCAACCAGATGCCTGCGGTTAAATTTTTCGCGGGCCTTGATCTCGACCAAATTTGCCTATTTCTGGATGGGCACTCCCTATATGTAAAGTTTCCCTGCCTTGTGCCGATGATTCAAAGATAGCGCCCCAATATCTTCGCCGACCCCTGCGCTTATGCGCAGACCAGTGTTCGGCAGACGAAACAGGAGTTCAAAATGGCATTGATTTCCATTGATAAGCTGGACCTGGGAATGACGCTGTCCGAAGATGTCAAAGACGTCAGCGCCAGGTTGCTGCTCTCCAAAGGCCTTAAAATAGAGGCCAAACATATTCGTATCTTAAAAATGTGGGGGATTTCCGAAGTTCACGTAGAGGGGTGTGATCCGGTTGCGCAGAAGACCGAAACAACCGCCGATGCCGAACACCTGAACGCGGTGGGACAGGATCTGATCAAACTGTTCAGCCATTTGGATATTGAGCACCCGGCCATCCAGGAAATTATTAAACTGTCAATCCCCTATCGGGCCGGCAGGCCGGAAAACACAGCGAACGCCGCGGATCTTTCCACCGACAGACAGGGTCCGGACCCCATACCCGCCAAAGAGATGTTGTCCAGACTGGAACGTATCGATCTCAAGCTACCCGAAGTTCCCTCCCTGGTATTCGAACTCAATGAAATTATAGCCGACCCCCTCTCTTCATCTGCGGACATTGCCCGGCTGGTCAACCAGAGCCCCAGTCTGGCGGCGATGCTGCTGAAAATCGTCAACTCCGCCTTTTACGGCTTTCGCTCCAGAATCGACAGTATCTCGCGGGCTGTTGTCATGATCGGCTCAAAAGAGGTTTCCAACCTCGCCCTGGGGATCACCATCATGGAAACCTTTAAGGAGATCCCCAGACATGTGATGGATGTGGCATCTTTTATGGAGCACAACCTGGCTTGCGGTATCGTGGCCAGAATAATGGCCGCCCGCGGTAATATGGCCGCCACCGAGCAATTGTTTGTTTCGGGCATGCTGCACGACATCGGCCGGTTGATTATCTGCAACTATTTTCCCCAAATCGCCGCCGCGACGTTGAGCCACTCCCGGCTTGCGGCCGAACCCCTTTTTAAAACAGAACGCGCCCTGGCAGGATGCACCCATGCCCAAATCGGAAAAAAGCTGATCCAAAAATGGAAGCTGCCCTACACTTTGGAAAACAATGTCCAATATCATCACACCCCTTCGGCTTCTCCCGACCCCCAATCGGCGGCTGTGGTTCAAGTTGCGGATATCATCGTGCACGGCCTGGGCTTTGGCGGCAGCGGCGAACACAGAGTGCCGGGATTTGACACCGAGGCCTGGGATCGCGTGAAACTTCCTGTGGGTGCCCTGCCTTCGGTGATCCAACAGGCCATCCACCAGATCGATAATTTCAGAAAAGTATTCTCCGGAGAATAAGGTCATGGGCCCTGACGCTGAAAACCTCAAACTCCAGGCGCGTATTGAATATTTGGAAGAGAACCGGCGGTTTATCCAGAATTCCCTTGAAATGGTGCTCTCCTTGTCCGATTTTCACAAGCACCTGACCAAAGAGAGCGACCATCATCTTTTGCTTCAGGAAGCGCTGGAAAGGCTCGAAAAAATCCTTCCCCTGCAAGGTATCGCAATTTACCTGGTGGAGGATCAATCCGCGGAATTCACACAGGCCCTTTGCCAACCCGAGTCT
>JBFFHG010001007.1:0-1939 GCA_041557055.1 Desulfosarcinaceae bacterium | reverse complement strand
GTGGATGATGATGATTTTTTGAGGCGATTTGCCCTAAAGCTGTTTTTCATCAGTGCCAGCATGCGCAAGGCGGCCTTTGAAGGTAAAATAGACTATGTGCCGACCTATCTCTCCCAAATCCCCAAATTGTTCGCCAGTCGCCGGATCGGCCTGGATGTGGCCTTGATCCAGGTCAGTCCGCCGGATCGTTTCGGGTTTTGCAGCCTGGGGGTATCCATTGATATCACCAAGGCCGGAATGGAAGCGGCACCCTTGGTCATCGCCCAAGTCAATCCGCGCATGCCCCGCACCTGGGGGGACAGCATCGTGCATGTGGATGATCTGGATTATATCGTGATCCGCGAGGAGCCGTTGGTTGAGACGTTGCCGAGTATCAAGGATTCGGCAGTGGCTTCCCGGATCGGATATTATGTGAGTCAACTGGTGGAAGACGGCGCAACGCTGCAGGTCGGTTTCGGACAGTTGCCTTACGCCATATTGCCCCATTTGACCGATAAAAATGATTTGGGTGTTCATACCCAATTGATAACCGATGGCTTCGTACCGTTACTGGAGCAAAAGATCATCACCAACAGGAAGAAGAGCCTCCTTCCGGACCGGGTGGTGGCCTCCCTGTGCATGGGTTCGGAAGATCTCTACCGGTATGTGGACAACAATCCCCAATTTTATTTTCGATCATCGGAATTCGTTAATGATCCCACCGTGATAGCACGCAACGACCGCCTTGTCTCCATCTCTTCGGCCCTGGAGGTCGACCTGACCGGGCAGGTCTGCACCGACTCAATGGGTTATATGTTTTACAGCGGCATCGGCGATCAGGTGGACTATATTCGAGGCAGCGCCATGTCCAAAGGCGGATTTTCCATTATTGCGCTGCCATCCACGGCCCAGAACGGCCGGGTGTCGCGTATCGTCCCCAGTTTAAGCGAAGGGGCCGGGGTGGCCACAACCCGTGGCGATGTGAGTTTTGTGGTTACCGAATACGGCGTGGCCGAGTTGGAGGGCAAAAGCATCTATCAGCGCGTTATGGAACTGGCCCAGATCTCCCACCCAAAATTCCGGGAGGAACTCATCGATGTGGCCAAAAGGAGGCACTATATATTCAGTGATCAGGTGGCGCCGGTCCAGGATGATCTGATTTTCCTGGAAAGTTACAAGAATCGCATTGCCCTCAAGAACAGCAAGGCCGTTGAAATCAGACCCCTGCTGCCTTCGGATGAATTCGAGTATCGCAATTTTTTCTATTCTTTAAAAGAAGAGACCATTTACCTGCGCTTTTTTTATCGCATGAAACTCTTCTCACACGAAATTGCCCAGCAGCAATGGGCCAGTGTCGATTACCGCAAAAATATCTCCCTGGTCGGTCTGGTGCAGAGCAGCGGGCACAAGGAGATTGTGGCCATCGGTTCTTATGCTGACGACGAAAGCGGTCGAGCGGAAATCGCTTTCGTGGTTCGTGAAGATTTTCAGGGGATGGGGATCAGTTCGCTTTTGCTGGATCAATTGGAGACCATTGCTTTGGAAAACGGTTTCAAGGGTTTTACCGCCACCGTTCTGAGAGAGAATAATGCCATGCTGCATATTTTTAAAAAACACTATCCCAATCTGAAATCCAACAATACCGGTGGGGGTGAATTGTTGCTGATCATGGATTTTGAGCCTTCACCGGCCGAATAGGAGCACGCAGCAATGAACAGGGGCTCCGGCATGCAGACCGGTTCGGAAAGTTGGTTAAACCTGGTGGTGGCAGGCGCGGTTCAAATGGGTTTGAACATAACACACCGGCAGGCCGAGCAATTTGCCAGGCATGGACAGTGGCTTGGAGAGTGGAACCGCAAGATCAATTTGACCACTATTACCGATCCTGTTCAGATGGCCGTTAAGCATTTTTTGGATGCCATCGCCCCCTTGCAATATTTGCCCGACGAAGGCCATCTGC
>JBFFHG010001006.1:0-1939 GCA_041557055.1 Desulfosarcinaceae bacterium | reverse complement strand
CCAAACATCAAGGACCACCCGAAAGGGATTCTTTAAGGAAAATATCTTAAATGTCTTGAAAGACTTAATATCCACCACCACCCGAACGGTGTCCTTGGTATATTGACCCGCCCGGGCGTTTCTTAGCAAGTTATCATTGATGGGAACCAGCTTCTGCAGATTTTGTCCGAGCCTGCTGTTGTGGACATCGATATAAATGCGCTGCGGTTTACCGATGGCGGGGTCTTCACGCAGTTCATGATAGGTGAATATGGTATCGCGATTGGCATCGACAACCACGCGGGTGTAACGCGGGTTGGACCAAAATCGCAGGCCTTCCACCAAGGCCGGATCTTCCGATGTGGCCACATTCGGCGTTTCATCCTGGAGGACCGGATGGTTCGTGCGCCCCTCAATGATACGCGTTATCTGGTCACCGGGTGTAACATCGTCATCGGCCTGCTTTTGGGTATCGGAACCGCCGTCTTGATTCAGGGCCGCCCTTGCTTTGCCCGCGTAGACGCTTCCGGAAAATTTTTCGACCAGCTCGCCATATGCCGCCCGGGCCCGATTCCGATCCGATTGGCTGAAGGAAAAGCGGGCAAGCTCCCGGTAACTGCTGGCCAACCCAAAAAGAGCGGCGGCGGCCAAAGGTCCTTTTGTATCCGCCTGATAGGCTTTTTCGTAATTTTGAATACATTTGAGCCATTGATCCCGAAATTTTTTAAGCTTCGGGTTTTTTTGCAAACGCTGATAATCGGCCTGAGCCCGATTGTACAGCTTGCGTGCCGCTGTCCCATCTGAAGATTTTGTCCGGCGCTTCTGCGTGCCTTCAAGCAAAGCGTTACGGGCTTCCGCAGCCTTTTGCCGATAGACACTTTTGGGGTATCCACGCATGACCCGGCTGAAAATGTCCAGGGATTCCTCTTTGTCGCCTTGATAATAGGAACGTTTATATAGTTCGGCGTACAGTTTTCCAGCCTGGTATAAACTGGCCGATGCCCATACGCCCCGGGGTTCTTGTTTATGCGCGGCAAGAAACCCTTTGATGCAACGGAACCAGCGGTCCCGGTATTTTTGGTGATCCGGATTATTTTGCAATTGCCGGTAGCAGCGTTCGGCCTCAAAATATCTGGACTTGGCCGAAGCCGCCCGCCCCTGCCGGGGGGCAAGGCTGATCAGCACGCACGCCGCTGCAATAAACAAAACGGCAACCCTTATGTGTTTGTTCATATGCAATCGATTAAAAGCCTCTTTTTCAATTGCGCACGTTCCTGGCCTTTGCCTGCAATTGCTGCAATAACGCCAAGGCCTCAATCGGCGTCGTGAGATTGATGTCGATACTGTTCAACTTGGCAATGACCTCGTTTCCGGCTGTCCGAAACAGATCCAATTGTACCGGCTTTTTCTGTGCACTTTCCATGGGCTCGATGGGATCTCCAACGTGAGTGCCGTCCGGTGCGTGGTCTTCAATCCGGGCCAGAATTTTTTTAGAACGTTTCACCACCTTTTCCGGTATACCGGCCAGCCGGGCCACCTGGATACCATAACTTCGGTTGGTGCCGCCGGGAATCAATTTACGCAGAAAAATAATTTTGTCATCCCACTCCTTTACCGCGATGTTAAAATTGCGGACCCGGGGCTTGAAACGCGCCAACTCTATGAGTTCGTGATAATGGGTGGCAAAAAGTGTTTTTACACCGGCACCTTTGAGATCATGCAGGTACTCAACCACCGCCCAGGCGATACTCAAACCGTCATAGGTGCTGGTGCCGCGCCCGATTTCATCCATGATCACCAGACTTTGGGAGGTGGCATGGTTGAGGATGTTGGCGGTCTCCTGCATCTCGACCATAAAGGTGCTGCGTCCGCGGGCAAGATCATCACTGGCGCCCACCCGGGTAAAGACCCGATCCACCAATCCCACCTCCGCTTCATCCGCCGGAATAAAGGACCCGAT
>JBFFHG010001005.1:0-1941 GCA_041557055.1 Desulfosarcinaceae bacterium | reverse complement strand
TTTCGCCTTGAATAACTTACAACGTAACTTTCAGGCCGGTTGAATTTGCAGTGGGAGGAGAAGATAGGGACTGGACGAATGGCCATTCGTAATAGTACTGATAACCAGCCGCAAGGTTAAATTCTCAATTGGATTGGATGAAAAGAGATATGCATACATATTCCGGTTTACGCATCAATGGCGCGATAATTCTATTGCTCTTCGGGATGATTATGGCCGCATCAATGCCCCCCACCCCGGCCGGCGCAGAGATTTATCGATGGCAGGACGAACAGGGGCATTGGCACTTCACGGAAGGTCCGGGCCCTGGTGGCCCCCCCGGCCCGCAACCGAAAAGAGACCGGCCGAACCAGCATCTTCAAAAGACCTTGCCGGTCCGGCCGCCTCTGGCATTTCACCGGCAACCTCCGGCAACGGATTGCTGTGGCGTATCCTGACAAAGGGGGGAGACCCCAATTATCTGCTTGGAACCATTCACAGTTCTGATGCCCGGGTCACCCGGCTGCGGCCGGCGGTTGCCGAGGCCCTGGATAACTGTGACCGTTTTGTAATGGAAATGATTCTGGATACCGAAGCTTTCATCCAATTCGGCGCCACCATGCTGTTAGCGCAGGATACCGACCTGGAAACGCTGATAGGCAAAAAGCTGTACGATCGGGTGGTATCAGCCATGGACAGCTATGGCATGCCGGAACCGGTGGTGCGGCGTTTGAAGCCCTGGGTGGCCATCGCCATGCTCAGCATGCCCAAATCGGGAAGCGGCCTTATTCTCGATTTGGTGCTCTATCAGCGCGCCACCGGCCAGGGGAAAACAACGGCCGGACTGGAATCGGCCCAGGAGCAGTTGGCCGTGTTCGAAGAGTTGTCCACCCGGGACCAGGTTGAGCTGCTTAAAATGACCCTTGACCAGCTGCCTTCCCAACCACACTTATTTGAACAACTCATTACGACCTATGCCGCCGATGATCTGGACCGCATCGCAGCCATTGCAAAGCTCAACCATGAACAGGCGCAGATCGAATCTGCCCGGAATTTCATGGTAAGACTCAATGACGACCGCAACCGCCGCATGGTTCAACGCATCATCCCTTATTTGGAGCAGGGCAACAGTTTTATCGCCGTGGGCGCCCTGCATCTGGCCGGCCCCCAGGGCATCCTGTCCCTGATGCGGCAAAGCGGCTACAAAGTTGATCCGGTTCGATAGAGACTGCCGTGGCAAGCTCCCTGCGCCGGAATTTTACCGGATTTCAACATGGCCTCCGGACCAATCGCCAAATCATTTTTTTTTATTGCAAAGTTCGTATCTTAAGGTGCAACATGTGTACTTGAGGCACGCATCCGAACCGATCCGCTGAACTGTTGCGCCCTCAGACAGTCAAACCCTATTACGGTTACTCTTTGCCGGATTCATCTGCTGCGACCGCCGACTCACTGTTTGCGTGGCATTATTTGTGCTTGTGCAACTTGGCAAAAAACACACGAACCAGGGGGCCTTCAAAGGTAAACCCTGGCGTTGCATAAAAAAGATAGGGAAGGAATTAAAAAGGAAAAAGCGCCATGGCGTCCATTTTTGGGCCATCACACGTAATGGGAAACGATACAAAACCGGTTGCAATGATGCTCAATCCAATATCATTGTCATTTTCAGGCCCTTGTGCCGAGCTTGAGCAGGCGTTTCTTGAGCAATATGCGCAAAGTTCTCTTGCCCAATTGCGTTTTACATTGGTTCTGGCCTTTGTTCTGTATACCGTATTCGCCGTGCTGGACCATGTTGTGGCCCCGGAACTCTCCTACCGGTTCTGGTTTGTCCGCTTTGCCATTGTCTGCCCGAGCATCATAATCGTCATAGGGTTAACTTTTGCAGCAAGATTCAAAACCATTATGCAACCCGCAATTGCCTTGCTGATCCTTGTTGCCGGCGGCGGCATCATCTATATGACC
>JBFFHG010001004.1:0-1942 GCA_041557055.1 Desulfosarcinaceae bacterium | reverse complement strand
TCCGGATCAATGACTTTCTGATAGCCGGAATACACATCCGGCAGCCCGCCCATGTCACAGGCCCCTTGGACGTTGTTTTGACCGCGCAACGGATTGACACCACCGCCCTCGATGCCCATGTTGCCGCACAGCATCGCCAGGTTAGCCAGTGATTTGACGTTATCGGTCCCGGTGGTGTGCTGGGTGATGCCCATGCAGTAAAGGATGCTGCCGTTTTTGGCCCCGGCGTATAGCCTGGCGGCGGCGATGATTTTTTCAGCGGGGATGCCGGTGATGCCTTCGACGAATTCCGGGGTGTATTTTTCAAGGGTCTTTGCAAAGGCCTCGAACCCTTCGGTGCGGCTTTCGATAAAGGTCCGGTCGTGCAGCTCCTCTTTGAGGACCACATGCATCAGACCGTTAATCCAGGCCACGTCGGTGCCCAGGTTGGTGCGCAGCCAGTACTCGGCGAATTGGGTCATCTTGATGCGCCGCGGGTCCGCGACGATCAACTTGGCATGGTTGAACTTGACGGCCCGTTTGACAAAAGTGGAGAGCACCGGATGATTTTCAGTGGTGTTGGACCCGGTAATGAGAATCACGTCGGCGGTTTCAATATCGGCGATGGTGTTGGTCATCGCACCGGAACCGAATGCTGCGGCCAGACCGGCCACGGTGGAGCTGTGTCAGAGCCGGGCGCAGTGGTCCACATTGTTGGTTTTGAGCACCGCCCGGGCAAATTTCTGGGCGATGTAGTTCTCCTCGTTGGTGACGCGGGCCGAGGTCAATACGCCGATGCTGTCGCTGCCGTGGGCATCCCGAATCTGCGTCAGCCTTTTGGCCACCAAGTCAAGGGCTTCATCCCAGGAAGCCGGGCGATGCTCGCCGTTTTCCCTGATCATGGGGGTGGTCAGACGTTGGTCCGAACTGATGAAGTCGAAACCGAAACGCCCCTTGACGCACAAGCTGCCGTTGTTGGGCGCAATGTCGGCGCCGCTGACCTTGACCACCTGATTGCCTTTGACATGCAGATCCATCTGGCATCCCACCCCGCAGTAGCTGCAGGTGGTGCGCACCTTACGGGTCTCCCAGGGCCGGACCTTGTAACGCACATCCTTTTCCACCAGGGCGCCCACCGGGCAGGCCTGAACGCACTCGCCGCAGAAAACGCAATCCGAATCTTTCAAGGGCCGGTCGCTGGCGGCGATGATCTTGGCGTCCGGACCGCGATAGCCGAAGCTGATGGCATTGTTGACCTGAACATCGGCGCAGGCCTGCACGCATCGGCCGCAGGCGATGCAGCGCGAAAAATCGCGGACGATAAAGGGGTTGACCGTCTCCATGGGATATTTGGTGGGTGTGGCCTGAAAAGCTTCGCCGGAGACCTGGTAGCGATAGGCCAGATCCTGCAGCCGGCAGTCGCCCCAGACCGGACACAACGCCCCGCTCCCGTCTTCCGACTGAACTTTGAGCTGAAAAGCGGTCCATTCGGCGGCGTCGGAGCCGCGCACCGCGCAGTTATGGTTTCCCGAGCTGAGCATCAACTGGATGATCTGCCTGCGGGCGGCCACCACTTGTGGCGATTCGGTCAGAACCACCATTCCCGGCGCGGCCGGGGTGGCGCAGGATGCCAGCAGGGTGCGCGCTTTTTCCACCTCCACCACACAGATCCGGCAGGCGCCGGTGGGGATCGTGTCTTTTAAATGGCACAAGGTGGGAATGTCGATATTGTTGCGCCGGGCTGCCTGCAAAATGGTTTCACCCGGCTCAAAGGTCAGCTCGTTGCCGTTGATCGTAAGGGTTTGCTGTGTGCTCATACCGGCGAGGCTCCTTGGGGTCTTTTCGTCACTATGGACGCAAGTTTCTTCAGTGTATTATTCCTACAGAAACACAATGAATTTGTCAATGTGTGGGTTAATCTGCGGCTGCTTTCGGCTTTTTTAGAAGCGTCTAAAATTCCCGG
>JBFFHG010001003.1:0-1950 GCA_041557055.1 Desulfosarcinaceae bacterium | reverse complement strand
CGGATCATTCCGCTTTTCCAATACCAATCAGGCCGCCTTTGCCATTTGTGCGGAAATGATCGCCTGCGGCGCCAATCCCTACGATGTGGCCCAGCATGTCTACGGTCACTACTCCCTGGGACGCATCAAACTGCTCAACCTGGCGTTGGACTCGCTGGAAATCTCTCCCAACGGCAAGATGTCCGTCATGTCCCTGACCCAGTACATGCTGAAACTGACCCGGACTCAGGCTGAAGACATTGACGGTATCATCAATTATGCCCGCCGCATCGAAGATGTGCAAGTGGCTGCCTTGATTCACGAAATGGAATGCGATCCCAAAGCGCCAATGAATGGAAGCCGCAATTTTCACGTTAGTTTACGCTCGGACGGCAGCGTCAACGTGGCTGGCATTGCCGCCAAATTCGGCGGCGGCGGCCATGCCAACGCGGCAGGATTCAGCGTGGTGTCAACCCTGGCCGAGATAAAGACCAAAATGTTTGAGATTTCGGAGACAACTCCCGGTTTATGCGAAATGAATTGAAAAACGGAGCGTATTGTCGATTTGCCCTTTGATGAACCAAAATCGTCATGGCGTATAGAAAAATGAGTTTCAAGGGTTAAGTTTCAAGCATCGGTTTAAATCCGAAACAGAACCGGAGCCCTTGCTTGAAACTGGATTATAAGCCGCCAGGACACCAACAGGTGAAAGTTAATATAATATCGTTGCTATGTCCTTAAGCGGAGTGATGGTACTGGATAAACCGGCGGATATGTCGTCGGCCCAAGCGGTTGCAAGGGTCAAGAGGCTGCTTGGGGTAAAAAAGGCCGGGCATACCGGCACCCTGGATCCCTTCGCCACCGGGGTGTTGATTTGTTGTATCGACCAGGCCACCCGCCTGGCCCGGTTTTTTTTGCACGGCGACAAAACATACCAGGCCGTATTGCGGTTGGGCGTTGAAACCGACACCCAGGATGCCACCGGCCGGGTAATAGCGCAAGCCGACGTACCGCCCCTTTCCACGGATCGCTTAAAGGAGGTTTTCAAAGGATTCGAGGGCCACCAAATGCAATTGCCGCCGGTTTATGCTGCGCTCAAACATGAAGGTACGCCGCTGTACAAACTGGCGCGGCAAGGCAAACCGGTCCAGAAACCGGCGCGACCGATCATGATTTCCCTCATCAGGATAACCGCCATTGATCTGCCGGATATCTATTTTGAGGTAACATGCTCCAGCGGCACCTATGTGCGTACATTGTGCGCCGATATCGGAAACGTCATCGGCTGTGGCGGCCATCTGGTCCGGTTGCACCGTACGGTCAGCAGCGGTCTTACCGTTGAGCAGGCTGTCACGCTGACAACCCTTGAACTGATGGAGGGCGGCCCGGAGCTGAAAAATGTGCTGATCCCGATGAATAGCGCCTTGCCGGATATGCCGATGGTCGTTGCGGGGGCTGAGATCCTGAAACGCGTCGCCCATGGGCAGCTTCTGACCACCAAACAGGTGGAACAGGATTTAATCCAAAGGCCAACGGATCAACGCCTGGCCGACCATGTGAAGGTGGTGGACGCCGGCCTGAACCTGAAAGCCGTGCTCAAAGCCCGTCCGGACGAAACGGCTTACGATTATTGTTGTGTTTTTCATTAAATCATTGCAGAATTCCGCCAACAGCCGAATTCAAGGAGGAAAAAGAACGTGGTATTATCAACCGAAAGCAAAAAAGAGCTGATTCAACAATATAAACTGCATGAGAGCGACACCGGAAGCCCAGAGGTCCAAATCGGATTGCTCACCCACCGCATTCAATACCTCACAGAGCATTTGAAGGTTCATACCAAAGACCACCACTCCCGTCGTGGGTTGCTTATGTTGGTCGGACGGCGGCGGCGGCTTCTCAATTATGTTAAAAGCAACGATGTTCAACGCTACCGCAACATTCTCGAAACGTTAGGACTCCGCCGATAGGCCT
>JBFFHG010001002.1:0-1953 GCA_041557055.1 Desulfosarcinaceae bacterium | reverse complement strand
ATAAAATTATTTCTTTTACTTATGGCCCTTTTTTCCGTTAGACCCTCTTTGAGGGTAAGGAGGTGATGTGGTGCCAGAAAACGATTCATCACACCACGAGTGGACAGGGGGCAACAAGAGTAGGTTATGGAAAGGCGATTGTCGCCGCAATTCATCAACCTTCAATGAATCTATGCAGCAAACAGCTTTGTTTACCGGGCAACGGGCAAACGATCCGTTTGCTGGGCATGAGAGTCCTTATGAAACAGATGATACGATGCGCAGTGTGTGTCTGGTTTCTTATCGTATGGGGGGCGCAATGTATCCCGGTCGCTGAAGCACAATCCTCATCTGAGAACGTCACTACTCTCAGAATTGGTTCGATGGAGCTTCTGCCGTATGGGTGGAAAGATGCTCAGGGAAAGAACCATGGGCTTGTCTATGAGATGAATCAGGAAATTGGGATCAGGTCAGGGATCCCGTTTACCAATAAAATTCTGCCCTTTACCAGAATGCTGGTGATGCTCAAAAATGGCAAGCTTGATTTGCTGTCCTCCCAGGCGCATCAAGCGGCTCTGGATGCCGGAGACAAGCTGGCCATGCAATTTACGATTAATGTGATTGCCGGAACCAGGAAAGGATCGGGCATTCGAACCATTGAGGATTTTAAGGGCAAGTATCTGGTGTACCATCATTCCGCCTCGTACCCGCAACTGGAGGGATTGCCGCGAGAAATCCTACGGGTGAAAGATTACCGGCAGTCCGTCCAACTGCTGCATATGCGGCCAATAGTGGATGGTGCTGTCTTTTCCGAACCGGCGTATTATTACTGGATGCAGGATCTTGGGTTGACGCCAGACGATTTTGGGGATGTCATCATAATTGAGCCTGACAAGGAACAATGGATCTTTGTGCGAAAAGGACTGCCCCAGAGTACGCGGGATATCCTGAAACGAGTTGTTGAAGAGATGTATCAGGAACACCGGTATGAGCAAATGCTCACAAAATATGGGAAGAAATAGCACAGCATGAGATATATGCCTTGCTGCAGAGACGACACGCGTAAAGGTCTAACAATCTGCGTCAGGGTCATACGGGGGGGCAAGTCCGCTCTTGACTCATTAAATGTCTATAAGTGGTTTCAAAACCTTCCCTCGGGCCCAAATCCGGTGTTGGAGCCTGGTGTCCAATTCTCAATCTACTGCGAACCCTTGGCAATGCGGGATCTGGAGTCCTCCGGCTTTTGCAACGATAGGGTACATTAACCATATCACTCCGTCCATAGCTCTTACCCGGATGAGGCTTCCAGGAGGGTATCCACCTCACGGTTCCCACTCCTCCCGCAAAAGCGGAATTTGGTACATTGTCAGAAGGGTTCCATACCAACCGCACCGCGCGCGGCAAGCATGCCTCCTAGTGTACCAGCAGGGAAATGCCGGGATTGGTCAAGGCACTGCGATAAAGTCTTGCCAATCAGCCAATTGTGCGACATCGTGTCGCACCATAACGCCGAGCTGTAGGGCGGCATGATCCTCGCCGTCCCCACCATCAGGTTAAGTTTTCTCAATGAGTTGATTGTCGAATTTGCAAAACCATCGCATGTAATTGTCAAACATATGGGGCGCATTTTATCAAAAACCGGCAAATTCGATGATTTTAAACGCCATGGTTTTTACAAAAAATCAAATCGTTTTCCATTCTCCTTTTCTGAATCGAGTTTTGCCGTATCTGCTCGTGGGGCGTGGATGATCCTCCCGGGCATGCGGGTGCCTGATGGGGATGATGCGGACCAGGTGCTTTTGTGAGAAGCAGTCACCATGAAAATTCCTGTATTAGGGCCACGCAGGAACTCCGGCGGCGCAATGAAATGAATGAATATTCATATGCTCAATTTTTGGCGCGTCAGGGGCCGCTATTTTTTGGCAACGGTTTTTGGTTATATAATTATATGAAATAAAACAAAATATGATGTTT
>JBFFHG010001001.1:0-1956 GCA_041557055.1 Desulfosarcinaceae bacterium | reverse complement strand
TTGCCCTGGCCCTGTTTGCCGTCCCCCACCTGCTGTCGGAATTCGGCCGTCATGGCGTGGCCGTCATTTCCAAATATCGATGGGTGGTGCTGGCCATCATCGCGGTTTTCCTGGGGTTGGTGGTCTGGAGTATCTTTTTGCGCTATTTGCTGGCCCGCAAGGCCATTGAAACCCAGGCCGACGTGGAAAAATACCGTATGCAACTGGAATTAATTGGAAAACATGATACTGTTGCGCAAATTGCGGGACCGGACCAAAACCTTCAACTTCCCCGTCCGGCACTGTCCGACCCGCCCGCCATTGATAAAAATGGCCGGTCAATATCTTGAGGTTCCCGCAAATCGAATTCCCCGTCAAATTGTTCCGGTTTCTAATGAAATGATGTTTTCAGACATACCTTTACAATTGCATTCAGGTCCTATTTTTTTGCAGTTCGACAAAATTGTCAAGGTTGAGCCGGAAGGTGAATTGGTGCCATTTTATCACTTCAAGATTGTCAACAGCGACAATCTGATCGTTGGTCATATCAATTTCAGAGTGGGTGATACTCGGCATGTAACAATGTGTGCGGGCCATATCGGCTATGAAATCCTTCCACAATTTAGAGGAAGTTCATCTTCTTACTATGCTTGCAAAGCATTGGCGCCATTTATTAAAAGGCACTATGACCATGTGGTGCTGACAGTTGATCCTTTAAATTTGCCATCAATACGGATAATTGAAAAATTATATGCAACTTTTATTAACGACATAGAAATTCCATCAGATGATCCTGCATATGCCGGCGGCGCTCGTATAAAGAGACGATATAAATGGACACCCTAACAGAGCGGTACCAGGAAACGCGATGGTCTTTTTTGATATTGATGATACATTACTTGACAATCAGAGCGCTGAGTCGGCAGCGGCTAAAAAATTTCACCATTATTCTTGGGCCCCCTATATGAATCTTTGCACCCATCTGCGAAACACCGGATCATAAATATGATAACCGCCATTTTTGCCTATCAGTTCCCTTTGTTTCAACACTTTCATTGCGGCCATCACTTGTGAAGCTGTTTTGAATTTGAATCTATTAAGGTTATTGGCAGCAAATAATTGATCGCCGCCGGTAGCCGCAACCAGCTTCAGCGCTTTTTTCTGGTTTAGCGAAAGAGAATCCCATATGTGCGTGAACTCGGCAGAGCGCTTTTCGATAATTTTATATTCAACCGCATTGATTTCAGCCGTCCCGATTTTCCTAACCGACCAAAGCATATAACAAAATTCTTGAACATACTTTGGAATGTAACGTCAAGCAATTTGAACAAATTGCTTTGCGGTTTAAATGGACAGCGGCGCCCCAATCGAAAATGACGTAAAGTCAGGCTGCAGCGGATTCAAGACGTAGTTGTATTGTTGGTGCACCACCGCTGACGGGACTCTTAACACGGCAATTTTGCTCAAGGTGAACCACTTTTGACCAAGAGCTGTGCTGCTGCGGGGATTGGATGGCTATCCCAATTATTGTGAAAACAAGCACTGAGCCATGTGGCCACTTTCGAATCGCCGGACTGGATTGGCATGGCAACAGAGCCTCTGTGGTTCCCGGAGGATTCCAACGACCGCCAAAATCTTTTGCCCCTTGGCCGGAAAAGACTTGGGAATGATATTTTTTTCCATTTTCATAAAAAATCAAAATACCTTGACAACATCCGTCCGGATATGATTTTTGTCCCGGTTAAGCTTCATCAGGCGCTTTTTCAAAGGCACTTCCATATTTCATGCTGGCTTCACTTAACTCAGCGCCGCGGATTTCAGTTCCGGTAAAACGAATTCGGTAAAACACGCACACAGCGAACCAACACCCGAAAATAAGGTGTTGCTGCGAGGTTTCATGGACCGATACAGTAACTATTTTTTACAGCACCTGATCTATCTGCAGGACGATTTTTGCAAATATTACGTTCAGGACCC
>JBFFHG010001000.1:0-1962 GCA_041557055.1 Desulfosarcinaceae bacterium | reverse complement strand
CGGGCAAAACCATCTTTTCAGTGGGTATCATTGCGGCCCTGTGCCGAAAAGGGGTAGCGGTCGCACCGTTCAAAAAAGGTCCCGACTATATCGATGCCGGCTGGTTGGCCCTGGCCGCTGGCCGGCCTTGTTATAACCTGGACACGTTCCTTGTCCCGCATCAAAGTATTACAAAATCATTTCAGGAGCATACCCACGAGACCGATCTGGCGCTGATCGAGGGCAACCGCGGATTGTACGACTGCATCGACACCAGCGGAGATACCAGTACGGCCCAGTTGGCCAAACTGCTGGACCTGCCCCTGCTCCTGTGCATCGACGGCACCAAGACCACCCGCACCATGGCCGCCGTGGTTTCCGGATGCATGGCTTTCGACCCTGAGCTCAAACTCAAAGGCGTCGTGCTCAACCGGGTCGCCGGAGCACGCCACGAACGCATTTTGCGGGACAGCATCGAGCACTACTGCGGAATACCGGTGATCGGCGCCATCCCCAGGCAACGCGCCCAGCGCTTCCCCGAACGCCACATGGGCCTGGTGCCGACCCTTGAACATGACTGGGCCCAGGAGGCCGTGGCCCATATCGGCGATCTTGCCGAGAGGTATATTGACATGGCCGCCATCCAGGCTTTGGCCAAAGGAACCCATCAATGGGTGCGGCACGATGGCCCGCCCCAAGTGTGCGCCGACATCCGATTTGACACCCCGCAAAAGCCGCCCCCTTTTGTCAAATCCCCCGGTGATACCGTCCCGACGACCCAAACAAGTGAATCCGCCAGACCGCGCATCGGCATCCTGCGCGACTCGGCTTTTCAGTTCTATTATCCGGAAAACCTGGATGCACTGGAAACCGCCGGCGCCGAACTGATATTCACCAGCCCGTTAAGCGACATTGAGTTGCCCCCGGTGGACGGCCTTTATATCGGCGGCGGGTTCCCCGAAACCCATGCGCGCCAATTGTCCCGAAACCAAATTTATGCCCGCAGGATCAAAGCGCTGGCCGAGGAGGGGCTGCCCATCTATGCCGAGTGCGGCGGGCTGATGTATCTGGGGCGGGAACTGGTATTATCGGAAGGGACTTACCCCATGACCGGCGTGCTGCAGATCACTTTCGGCTTTTCCAAACAGCCCCAGGGACACGGCTACACCATTGTACGGGTGGACCGCGAAAACCCCTTTTTTAAGGCGGGCAGCATTCTGCGGGGCCACGAATTTCACTACTCCACCGTTGAAAAACTGGATGCCGGCGACCTGGATATGGTCTTTGCCATGGAGCGCGGCAACGGCATTTCCCGGGGCCGGGACGGCTTGTGCCGCAAGAACGTGCTGGCCACCTATACCCATATCCATGCCCTGGGCACCCCCCAATGGGCGCCGGCCCTGGTCGATCAAGCCAGGCGTTACCGTCTTGGAAATGCCCAAGTCCAAAATTTTGATTCTCATTGAATTAAATTTGCCCTGACAATAGGGTTGACGATATAGCCGCGATTGCCGATATCCTCCTCCGGGATGTGCGGTTACCCTGATTCGTGCTGCCTCCCCTCTTGTATTCCGCCCTCGTCGGTGTTAAAATTTTATAAGTTACAGGCTCGGCACCACTTATGCTTGAGTTGATCCTGCCGCCCCCTGCTTTCTCAGCCCGCATCTTACGAACCGGCGGCGACTTCCCCATTGCAGACCTTTCTTATCAACCATTTATGCAAAGGAGGGTATCATGGCAATTAAAGTCTTAATCAAGCGACGCTTTAAAGAGGGCCATTTCAACGAAATCGACAATATGATCAAGGAGGTTCGCTACGGCGCGATGAGCCAGAAAGGCTACATCTCGTCCGAAACCCTGTGGGATCACGAAGATCCTTTCCGGGTGGTGATTGCCTCTACCTGGCGGGATAAAAAATCATGGGCCACCTGGAAAAACAGCCCCGACCGACAGGCCCGGGAAAAGGATTTCGAAAGCTGCCTT
>JBFFHG010000999.1:0-1963 GCA_041557055.1 Desulfosarcinaceae bacterium | reverse complement strand
GAATCATCGTGTAAAAAGTGCTGCCCGCCGAAGGCTGGGCAGCGGCTTTAGGCGGCACAAAGGTGGCCAGATAAAAGACAAAATAGGCTAAAGCGATACTGGATGGCAAAAAGAACCAAAATGCCACCCATTTGTTCATTGGTGCCGAATCCATATCGAAAATCACTCCATCGTCGCATCAAATCAGGGGCATTTGCCTCCAAGCAAGGGGAATTTTTATCGTTCAAATTTTGGGATGTCAAGTCGGGCCTGATTTTTGCGCGACCCCTGAGGGGGCAAGGCCACCCCTCAGGGCCAAATCCCATTCTAATACTTCTTGTGGTCGATAGGATGGTTTTTCAAATATTCCAAACGGTTCAAACCATTAATGTATGCCAGGGCGGCAGCGGTCATGATATCGGGGTCGGCCCCCCGCCCCAAGGCCATCAACCCGTTTTCTTTAAGCCGTACCGTCACTTCGCCTTGTGCGTCGGTGCCGCCGGTGATGGCGCTGATGGTGAACCGCAGCAACTCTGAGCGTGTGTTGGTCAGTTTGGCAATGGTGTTGTAGGTTGCGTCGATGGGGCCGTTGCCATACCCGGCGTCTTTGACAGAGCGGCCCTTGATGGCAAGCTGAACGCTGGCCATGGGCATCACGGTTGTGCCGGCACTGATATGCAGATACTCCAGGACGAAAATGTCCGGCGTGCGCAACACGCCTTCGTTGACGATGGCCTCCAGGTCTTCGTCCATGATGTGCTTCTTTTTGTCGGCAAGGTTTTTAAATTTGACAAAAACGGTTTGCAGCTCTTCTTTGGAGAGTTCGTACCCCATCTCCTTGAGGCGATCCCGCAGGGCGTGACGTCCGGAGTGTTTGCCCAGCACCAGCTTGTTAGCGCTCAATCCGATATCTTCGGGCCGCATGATCTCATAGGTCATGGGATTTTTGAGCATCCCGTCCTGGTGAATGCCGGCTTCGTGGGCAAAGGCGTTTGCACCCACGATGGCCTTGTTGGGTTGCACCAGAATACCGGTGATCATGCTCACCAGTTTGCTGGTGGCATAGATCTGTTCCGTGTTGATGTTGGTCTGAAAAGGCAAAAAGTTGTTGCGGGTTCGCAGGGCCATGGCAACCTCTTCCAGAGAGGTGTTGCCGGCCCGTTCGCCGATACCGTTGACGGTGACTTCAGTCTGGCGGGCGCCTGCTGCAATGGCCGCCAGGGTATTGGCCGTGGCCAGGCCCAGATCATTGTGGCAGTGCACGCTCAGTACGGCTTTACCCATGTTGGGCGTGTGGGTCATCACATACTTGACCATCTCGGCAAATTCGCTGGGGATGGCATACCCCACCGTGTCGGGCAGGTTGATGGTGGTGGCGCCGGCTTCAATGGCGGCCTGGAACACTTTACACAAGAAGTCGCGGTCGCTGCGGGAGCCGTCTTCAGCGGAAAATTCAACATTGTCAGTTAAGGTTTTCGCATAGCGCACAGCCTCAACAGCGTTTTTGAGCACCTCATCGCGGCTCATTCTCAGCTTGTATTCCAGGTGGATGTCGCTGGTGGCGATAAAGGTGTGGATCCGCGGCCTGGCAGCCTGTTTGATGGCGCCCCAAGCGGTATCGATATCCTCTTTATTGGCGCGCGCCAGTCCGGCGATTTCAGTCTGTTTCAGTTTGGCGGCAATTTGAGAGACGGCCTCAAAATCCCCTGCGGAGGCCGCTGGAAATCCAGCCTCGATGATATCCACTCCCAGCTTTTCCAACTGGCCGGCCAGGCGCAGTTTTTCAGCGGTGTTCATACTGGCGCCCGGTGATTGTTCACCGTCACGCAAGGTTGTATCAAAAAAACGTACGCGATTGTCGTTGCTCATGGGGTTACCTCGTTAATGGATTTTTTTTATCAAGTGATTTATGCATGTTAATGCGGATCGACCCTTGAATGATTATAACCAGTTAACGAAACCCAAGCATGGGCCGCAGGGCAAT
>JBFFHG010000998.1:0-1968 GCA_041557055.1 Desulfosarcinaceae bacterium | reverse complement strand
GGCGTGCAATCACCACGCTGAAACCGTCAATGGCCAGCGCCTGCCGGACCATCCGGGCCAGTTCCTCTTGCTGGTAGGTATCACACTCAAAAATCGATGCCACCCCCAACCCTTCCAGGACCCTTCGAATGGGTATTTTATCTGTTGTGTCATTGAAATTGCGACCGCTGGCCGCATGGTCCTGATGGCCGGTCATGGCGGTGGTGCCGTTCTCCATAACGATCAGGGTCAGATTGTGGCCATTGAACAAGGCATTGATCACGCCGGGCAGACCGGCATGAAAAAAAGTGGCGTCGCCCAAAAAAGCCACCACCTTGCGGGTGGTGTTGAACAGTGAAAGCCCCGCCCCCATGCCGGTGGAGGCCCCCATGCACATGAGCAGTTGTCCGGTATTGTAAGGCGGCAAAAATCCCAACGTGTGGCAGCCGATATCGGCCACGGTGATATCGGTTTCGGCCAGGGCCTGACGCACGGCGTGAAAAGCGCTGCGGTGGCCGCAGCCCGGGCACATCTGGGCCGGACGGCTCGGAACGGTGCGCAGGGGCGAAACCGTCGGCAGGGGCGGCGCCGACAAAAGATCGGGCCAGCTCTTGCGCACCACCGCATCGACCTTGTCCGGCGTATATTCGCCCATCCAGTCCTCATGGTCCAGTTTGCCGATGATTTTGGTCTTCATCCCCTGGTCATAGGCCAGCATTTTGATCTCTTTTTCCAGTACATCATCCAGCTCTTCCAGAATTTTTACTTCTTCATGGACCCTGAGAAAATCAGAAACCAATTTGCGCGGCATGGGATAGACAATCCCCAGTTTCAGGATATCGGGTTTATGCGGCGCCGCCCGCAAAACATCCATCAACGAAAGAAAAGGCAGGCCCATGGTGATGATGCCCCGCTTTGGATTGCCGTGATTCACGGTCTGGTTCAGATTCGATCTCTCGGCGTAATCCCGGGCTTGTTCCAGATTGTGCAACGATCGGGCCTTCATCGGAATCGTCAGGTCCGTGATCGGAATGTAGGGACCGTTGCGGACATCGAAGCGCGGCGTGTCATCGGTTTTTTTGGGCGACCAGCCATTGAAAGCGACCCGCTCCTTGGCGTGACACACATGGGTGGTCAGGCGCACAATGACCGGCATGTGTCTTTCCCGGCTCAGACCGGCGGCGGCTTTGTAATAAGTGTAAACCTCGGCCGGACTGGCAGGCTCGAACACGGGGGTGTAGCTCATTTGAGCCAGATGGCGGTTGTCCTGCTCGTTCTGGGAGGAGTTGGCGCCGGGATCATCCCCCAGAACCACCACCATGCCGCCGATAATATTCATCAAACTCAACTGCACAAAGGTGTCGGCCGCCACATTGAGCCCCACGCTCTTGAAAAAAACCGTTGACAACCGGCCGTTGACCGCCGCGCCGTACGCCACTTCAGTGGCCACTTTCTCATTGGTGGAAAACTCGAAATAGAAGGGGCATTGATCTTTTGCAATGGCGCTGATGGCCGTGGCGATTTCCGGTGTGGGCGAACCGGGATAGGATGTCACCACGCGGGTGCCGGCTTCCACCATGGCGCGCACAAGCGCGGTATTGCCCATGACAATTTCCTCGAAGGGCTCTTTTTTCAGCAGCATTTCACCCATCAATTTCATAACCAGCCTCCCCTGCCGGCATTGCCCATGACACTGCAAAAGGCGGAATATCGCATGTTAATCACGCTTTACCATGTGGTGGTTTATGCAACATTAACTTTAGCACCTTGCCTCTCCCTGTCAAGCAAGGCGACCCGGCCGCATCAATTCCGGCAAAGCAAAAAAGAGCGTAAAGTTCGTGCTTGATTTGCCGATATTTAAAAAAATCCTTCAAGGTTTGACGCCACGATGGTCATAGACTATCTTGGACTTGTAAAAAAAAAGATTTTGCGTTCCGATGCAAACTGATTGGAACCTGAAAGTTGAAATATGACGTTATATTTGCGCAT
>JBFFHG010000997.1:0-1969 GCA_041557055.1 Desulfosarcinaceae bacterium | reverse complement strand
GGCATTTAAAACATCGACGATGGTTTGAACTTCCGGTAGTTCCGGCACGGGTGAATATCCTTTTCCAATATCAAAGCAAAGACCCTGATCAGATACGATTACGCTTAAAAAAATATTGGATTTTATTGCTATTGTGCTGCCCTTGCAATACCTTATACAACATTTGGGAATAATATGGGAGTATGAGGATATATGAAATGATTGAAATGCCAGCCTGTCATAAATCAATGGAGGTTTCGCATGTCCAAATCCGGATTTGAAAAAATCCAGCATTCTGATGATCGTCTGTTCGGCCCCCGCAAGTTGTTGCTCTGCGGCTTTGCAGTGGCGGCGCAATCTAAATTCAAAAGCCTGATGGAGATGATTGGAATGGCCGATCTGCCTTTGGTATGGATTGCGCAGGATCAAGAGGGGGAAACACTTCATGATCTGGCGAAGTTGCCCGATGGTTGGGGGGCTTGTCGTTCTTCGACGTTGCCCCGGGCCATCATTGTCAGCGGAATTTCGGAAAACGAACTCCATCAACTCATGGCCGGCTGCCGCAAGGCCGGCATGCAACAAGCGCTCTGGGCTGTATTGACACCGACCTCCAATGAATGGCGGCTGCAGAAGCTGTTGACGGAACTGTCAACGGAACGAGCCGCATTTTCTGGCAAACCATCGCCCGAAAGTTAGAAGCGGCGCTGCTAACTCAAAAGATTTATCACCATTCCGCTGCCGACTTTGGGGTAAAAATAGGTTGATTTGCGCGGCATGATCAACCCTTCCCGGGATACCCGTTGAACCTGCTCAATTTTTGTCGGATTCAATATGAAAACCATATCGGCCTGATCTTCCTGAACAGCATTGACGGCGGCCTTGGATGTGGTGGCGTATCCGATCTTGGTGGCATCGTCCAAGCGGTCCTGGTTGAATCCCAACAATTCCATCATCAATAATCGCGTCAGGATGGTGACATCCAGATCACGGAGCGCTTCGGGGAATTCATCGGCATACATCCGCTCCATAACGCCGTCTCTTACCGTCAGAATATTCAGGATGGATTGTTCCTTGCTATAAAGGCCGATGGCATGACGGTGGGCGTTGTCGGTCAGGGCGGCATCAAAATCCCCCAGGGCTGTGCCCAAACCCGCTTCGGTTGAAAAGGATTGAATGTCAAAATAGGTTTCAAGCTTGTCAAAAAAAGATTTTCGATCTTCAGCCGGCACCTCTTTCAAAAGACGGTGCGCCGGCAAAATGACCATACCCGGGTCCTTCAGGCTGCTCAGACTCATCATCACAAAGTTGGCCGGATGATTTTCATCGAACCCGGAGCTGTTTTCCCTGACCCAGTTGCGGTAGTTCAGCGCGGTCTCATAGCGGTGATGACCATCGGCAATGTAGATAGGCTGCTCTTTTAAAGAGGCGGTGATATGCAATTGGATCTCCGGGTCCAGAATGCGCCAAAGCTTATGGCCAAGTCCGTTGTTATCCACAAAATCCATATCCGGAGTTTGACGCCCGGCCGTCTCGACCAACCGTCCAAGAAGGCCGTTACCATCCGCGTAAAGACCGAAAATCGGGCTGAAATTGGAATGGCAGGCCTGCATCAACTGCAACCGCTCGGTTTTCACTTTGGAAAAGGTGCGCTCATGGGGCAGGATGATGCCTTTTTCAAACGGCTCCAGGCGTACGCCCCCGATAATTCCATAACGGGTTGCGCGCTCCCGGCCGCAAGTGAAGGTGACGCTGGTCAGGTAGAAAGCCGGGGCGCCGTCGCGTACCAGAACTTTCGATGCCATCCATTGCCGGAAATAATCAGCGGCCCGCCCATGGATATCGGACTGCCCCGTATCGCCCGGCTCTTTTTTGCCCAAAATCAGCCGGACCACATTATTGGGATGCCGTTGGTAGAACCCCTCTTGTTCCTGAGGGGAAATCACATCATAGGGCGGTGTCACCACATCCGCCATGTCGGCGATCAACTCCG
>JBFFHG010000996.1:0-1972 GCA_041557055.1 Desulfosarcinaceae bacterium | reverse complement strand
GGGGACCGGCACCCGAGACATTCATGTTGAAGGCCAACAGTTTCTGTTCCTGATCAAACTGCTCTTTAACCGCCTTGGCGCGTTTCTGAGACAGTTGGAGATTATACGATTCCTTTCCGATGTTATCGGTATAGCCCACGATCTCCATACCCGCCTCCGGTACGACCTTGACACGGTCCATGATCCGCTCGACGATGGCTTTATTGCGGAATTTGATGGCCGCACTGTCATAGTCAAAAAGAATCAAGGCATACTTCTCCCGAACCTTATAGCCCTGTTTTTGCCCCATCTGCTCCTGCCGCCGGACAAACCGAACCGGCAGTACAGCGGCTTCACTTTGTTCAAGGGTTTGGGATTCCTTATCGGTTACGTATAGATTCACCTTGATTTGCCCTGTTGCGGCCATAATATCGAAATGCTTCTTTTCCAGCGGCAGGTTATAATCGGCAAGGGGTTCGCCCTCCCCCCCGAGTTCGCCCAGAAGTTCGTCGCCGCAGGTCAGGGTTATCTTCCAATCCTGAACACCGGCCTCCGCCGAAACCTGGGGTACCACCCGGATCTGTTGCACGCTGCTTGTCTTTTCCACATACTGACTCTTGACCGTATCCAGAATCGCCGCATGCTCCGAATGAATTTCGACCCGTTGATTTTCAGCCTGACCTTGCGCTATTCGATTGGTGCTGGGGGTCTCCGGAAGGTTACGCGCCTCGACGACCATGCGCTCCGGCGCAATGCCCCAAACATAGCGTAAGTAGGCCTTTACCGATTCGGCTCGACTGCGAGACAAATCCTGACGGCCGTACTCATCACCGGTATTTGAATTGCATCCCACCAAACGGATGGCGGCATCCGGATAGGTTCGCATGCGATGTCCGATAATATTCAGTATGTGGCTGTACTTCTCCATGACATCCGTCAGCGCCGTTTCTGAAAAAGACTCGGTATCGGGCTTGTTCCCAAGTTGAGCATAGCGTTCGGGAAGATCGCTTCGCCCGGTTTCAAAATAGACATAGTTGAGCAACGGCGCGCTGTCGATGGTGGTAATCTCTTCAATGGTGATATCGGTCGGTTCAAGGGTGACCTGCCCCGCAGGCGCATTTAAAAATCGATAGGCCACCACATAGCGATGAAGCAATGTGGATGAGAAGCTTTTGAAAATAGGGACCAGTTCAGCCGCCGAATTTGCTTTCCAGGTGTGGCCGTCATTTTTTTGGGCAAATGTTTGCAGGAAGCTGTCCACTTTTTTGTTCGGCATATAATCAACGCTGTATGCCCAAAAATTGGATATGTTATCAGTTTCAGCCAGCACCATTGCATCGTCAATATCCGAATTGAGATCTTCTCCATCGGTTAAAACCACCATGAACTTATTGCTTTTTTGGGGCCACTGATGCGCCACATCAAGGCCGGCCATGATGGCGTCGTAAAGATAGGTGCCCCGGGTCAAGCCATGGGTCATCCTCTCCCTTACAAGGGCACGCAACTGGCCCACGTCATCGGATTTTAATATTCGGGCATGCAGTTCCTCCCCTTTTACCGCTATGGTTTGGCTGTCGTCGTAGATAACAACGGCGATGTCATCAATGGGCCTGATCATACCGTATACGGCTTCCAGGGCATCCAACAAGGGTTCCACAGCCTGCCGTTCCCCCATTGAGATCGAGTTGTCCACCACTAAAACGATATTGAGCCCCACATCCTCGTTGGTGGCCAAGGGCTCGACATTCAGCAGTTTGGCCGATTTTTCACCTTGATGAATTTTAAAATCGTCCATACCCAATCCCAAAATGGGTTTGTCTTGCGCATCTGTAGCAGACACCAGAATTTTTCCGGGTTCAATGTGTTGAAACGTCAATTGCTGCGCACGGGCCGGTCCTGTCACCTCCAAAGGGAGTTGGTCATCACCGCTCGCGTTTTGAAAAACCATTATAAGGATAAAAAATGTCAACCAACCGATCTTTTTCATGGCTAT
>JBFFHG010000995.1:0-1982 GCA_041557055.1 Desulfosarcinaceae bacterium | reverse complement strand
GGCTCAATTATCTGATTTATTAAACCAACAATTTGAATGCTTGGCAATGATTAAAGGCGCTTGGGCCGGTAACGTTCAAAAATAGCCTTGAAGGCCGGGCTGTTTATATGCATTATGAACCAACTTTCGAAAGGATCATCATGAGATTTCGACCCTGCATTGATTTGCACGAGGGAATCGTCAAGCAGATTGTGGGCGGCACCCTCTCGGATGGCCAATCCGCCCCGCTTCAGACCAATTTCGAGGCCCAAAGACCGGCACAATGGTTTGCCGGATTGTATCGTAAGGACAAGTTGACAGGCGGTCATGTCATTCAATTGGGGGCCGGCAATGAAGCTGCGGCCAAGGCCGCGCTGGGGGCCTGGCCTGGCGGGTTGCAGGTCGGCGGCGGGGTGACCATTGAAAATGCCAAGGCTTGGCTTGATGCCGGTGCGGCAGCGGTGATTGTCACCTCCTGGGTCTTTCATGACGGCAAGGTGGATGAGGCGCGACTTGGAAAATTGTCCCGATCCATCGGTCCGCACAGACTGGTTCTGGATCTGAGCTGTCGCCGCCGGGGCGATGCCTATTATATCGTTACCAATCGATGGCAGACCTTTACCCGGGAGCGGGTCGAGCCACGCCTTTTGGATCACCTTTCCGGCTACTGCTTTGAGTATCTGATCCATGCCGTGGATGTGGAGGGCCGCTGCCAGGGGATCGAGACACCTTTGGTGGCGTTGCTGGGCCAGTGGGGCGGCTTGCCGGTGACCTACGCCGGCGGGATTCATAACATGGAAGACATTCGGCTCATCGAACAGGCCGGCGGGGGACATATCGACTTCACCGTGGGCAGCGCGCTGGATATTTTCGGCGGTCAGGGCCTGCGTTATGACGATTTGGCCGGGCGATTCGGGGTGAGCCGTCCAGAGGTTAAATGATTTTCATTCAATATCTGACCATGATATTGATTATGGCCGATTTTTTTTAGTTGCACAACGATCATTGTTAGTATACAAACCAAATTAAGGGGAATGGTTTGCAGGGCCTGGACATTTGCATGTGACATAATATCCATGGATAACATTCTTAGGGAGGAATGGGAGATGAAAAAAATTGCTGTGGTTTTGGGCGCTATCGGGCTGTTATGCGTTTTGGTATCACCCTTGTGGGCGGGCGCCATAATAAACAAGTCCAATTTAAGCTCCGATTATTTTCGTTCGCTGACCAGGCACGCGGCCACGGATGCGGCGGATATCGTGGCCTTCAACCCGGCCGGGATCATGAAGATGGAAGACGGTTTTTATACCAAGGTGGATATCCTGTATATTACCAAGGATTATTCGAATACAGTGCCGGGATACGGTGAATTGGAATCGGATGTGCCGTCCGCCGTGCCGGGTTTTTTTACTGTTTACAAACAGGACAATTGGGCCGGTTTTTTTGCCCTTACCGTGCCAGGCGGCGGGGGAAAGGTGGAATACGATGCTGGTGATTCCCGTACAGTGGCTCTGGGCCAAATCTTTGTGGGACTTGGACTGGGCAGTGGCATCAGCGACATGTCTCTTGAAGCCGACAGCGTTGATTTGGGATTCACTTTAGGCGGTGCCTATGAAATCAACGACATGTTTGCTGTAGCTGGCGGATTGCGTTTTATCGATGCAAAACAGACATTTAAAGGCAGTCTGCTTTTAACCGGCAACCCCACTCTCTATGAAGTCGACCTTGAACGCACAGCCACTGGGTGGGGTTATTTTTTAGGCGTCAACGTCGCACCCATAGAGAAGCTCAATATCGGCGTTTTGTATCAATCCAACACCGATCTTGATTATAAATCGGATGTTTCAAAAGATAATTCTCCCGGCCAGGCGATTACCAACGGCGTGGGGTGGCCGGATGCTTCAAAAGAGCGCGAAGATCTGCCCGGTATACTGGGCATGGGGGTCTCCTACCAATTCACCCCCAAAATCAGAGCTGAAGTGGATTATACCCGCTATTTGGAG